>NZ_CP176417.1:3029545-3332500 GCF_046245175.1 Lysinibacillus sp. 38-6 | reverse complement strand
AATATTTCACCAGTAATACTTAATTTAATTATCGGACGCGTTGGTGCATATTTATTAACAAACATTACTTCTCCGCGTTCTAAATTAGAAAGTTCAATAATTGTTCCAATAGGTAAGTCAGCCACTAAATCGATTAAAGCTCTTACTACTTTAATATCAAACTTCCCAAACTCAGACTCATTAATCATTTCTATCACTTTAAATGATGATTGCTTAGCTCGATAGACACGTTCACATGTCATCGCATGAAAAACATCCGCAACCGCAATAATTTGAGCAAAGATAGATATATTAGCGATTTTTTCACCTTTTGGATAACCGCTACCGTTTAAACGCTCATGGTGCTGGAAAATAGCCTCTTTTATTGTATCTTTTAAGATCGTTAAGTCCTTTACCATATTATAACTATATATAGGGTGTTTATAAATCTCTGAAAATTCTTGTTCGGTTAACGTCGTTTTTTTATCTCGAATACGTGGATGAACTTTAGCCATACCGCAATCTGCTAATAAACCACCAATGGCAATTTGAATTGTTAACCCTTTATCATAGCCTAATTTTTGAGCAATAACAGAAGAAATTAATGCTGTTCCTACACAATGATGATATAAATAATCTTTTGGATTCGAATACTCGTTTAAGTTAAAAATAATTGTCCGATCTTCTAATACCATATCTAATAATGGCAAAATGATTGTACGCGCTTTTGTAATATCAACCTTTGCTCCTGCTTCCCAATTTTTAAACTCCTTTTTAAATTGGTCAACAGAATTACTGTATACTTTTTTGAAGGTTGGGATTGCTTCTGGCTGGATTGCGAAATCAATTTCTTTTTCGCTCTCCACTGAAACTTCCTTTAAATTATCTTTATATACAGGAGCTCTTGAAATATTAAATGCACTAAAAACTTGTAAATGCTCATGTGATACGACTGTATCCTTAAAGATAATTGGATATTGTGTATTGGCAAAAATATCTTCAGAAATAACTTTTCCTAAGCGTAATTCTGAAATTGGGACAAGTACCGTTTCCACGAAATTAAACACCTCTTTACTATTTCACTTACTTTATCTAAGGTCTAATTATATATTATCACGAATTTCAAAATTATTACTTATTTTTCATGATATAAATAAAAACCGATGACCGCAGCTACAAGTGCTGTTGTCATCGGCTTTTTTTATTCTTCTATTTGTTCATCTTCACCAGATGGATCTTCGTCTTCTTTTTCAACTTTCGCAACAGTGGCAACTAATTCGTCATCTCCTAAACGAATTAAACGAACGCCTTGCGTGCTACGACCAATTAATGAAATATCATTTACATCCATACGGATCAGCATTCCATTGATAGTAATAAGCATTAAATCTTCAGAGCCATCAACCGTTTTAACAGCTACCATCGGACCGTTTTTGTCGGTAATTTGGATTGTTTTTAAACCAACGCCACCGCGACTTTGTAAACGATACTCTTCTTCAGTTGTACGTTTACCATAGCCTTTTTCGGTAACAACTAAAATTTCTTGCCCCGGTTCAACAATTTCCATGCCAACTACTTCGTCACCTTCACGTAGTTTAATACCACGGACACCACCTGCTGTACGTCCCATCGAGCGAATGTCCTCTTCTTGGAAACGAACAAGCATTCCATCACGAGTTCCGATAATAACTTGCTTCATACCATCCGTTAAACGAACAGCAATTAAATCATCATCTTCTCGTAAACTAATAGCGATTAAGCCATTTGTACGGATATTAGCAAATTGTGATACTGGGGTACGCTTCGTAATACCTGTTTTTGTCGTAAAGATAAAGTAAGCATCCTTGTCAAATGAGTCAACACGAATCATTGCTGTAACTTTCTCACCTTTATCGATGTTCAGTAGGTTCACGATTGGTAACCCTTTAGCTGTACGACCGTACTCAGGAATTTCATAACCTTTTGCACGGAATACTTTCCCCTTAGTAGTGAAGAATAAGATCGTATCATGCGTAGATGTATTCATCAGATGTTCTACAAAGTCATCTTCATTTGTACCCATTCCTTGTACACCACGGCCACCACGCTTTTGACTGCGATATGTATTAGCAGCTAAGCGCTTAATATAGCCATTATGCGTTAACGTAACAACTGAATTTTCTACAGGAATTAAATCTTCGTCTTCAATCATTTCCATTCCGCCAGATGTAATCTCTGTGCGTCGAGCATCATTGAAGCGCTCTTTCACTTCTAATATTTCAGTACGTATAATCTCAACAATTTTAGCTTCATCTGCTAAGATCGCTTTTAACTCAGCAATTAGCACTTGTAATTCTTGATATTCCGCCTCAATCTTTTCTCGTTCTAATCCACTTAAACGTACTAAACGCATATCTAAAATTGCTTGCGCCTGACGTTCAGATAAATTGAATCGTTCCATCAATTGCGGTTTAGCTTCTTCACCACTACGAGAACCACGAATAATCGCAATAATTTCATCGATATGGTCAAGGGCAATACGTAAGCCCTCTAAAATGTGCGCACGATCTTCCGCTTTCTTTAAATCGAACTCAGTACGACGGCGAATAATGACTTTCTGATGCTCTAAATAATGATAAAGCATCTCTTTTAAGCCCATTACTTTTGGCTGCCCATTTACTAACGACAGCATATTAACACCGAAGCTTGATTGCATCGCTGTTTGCTTATATAAATTGTTTAACACAACATTGGCATTGGCATCTTTACGCACTTCAATAACTACTCGCATACCACGGCGGTCTGATTCATCACGTAAATTTGTAATGCCATCAATTTTTTTATCGCGAACTAGCTCAGCAATTTTTTCGATTAATTTCGCTTTATTTACTTGGTAAGGTAATTCATGAATAAGAATTGTTTCTTTACCATTTGATTTCTGCTCAATTTCTACTTTAGCTCGAATAACAATGGAGCCACGACCCGTTTCATAGGCGCGGCGAATTCCACTGCGTCCTAAAATTAATCCACCGGTTGGGAAATCCGGTCCGGGGACAATTTCCATCAATTCTTCTGTCGTAATAGCAGGGTTTTCAGATAGTGCTAACACCCCGTCAATCGTTTCCCCTAGATTGTGTGGAGGAATATTCGTTGCCATACCAACCGCAATCCCTGCCGCACCATTTACTAATAAGTTTGGATAACGACTTGGTAAAACGACTGGTTCTTTTTCAGAGCCATCATAGTTATCCGTATAGTCAATTGTATTTTTATTAATATCACGAAGCATTTCCATGGCAATACGAGACATACGTGATTCTGTATAACGCATCGCTGCCGCTCCATCGCCATCGACAGAACCAAAGTTCCCATGACCATCAACTAGCATGTAACGATAACTAAAATCTTGCGCCATACGTACCATTGCATCATAAATAGAGGAGTCACCATGCGGATGGTATTTACCCATTACATCCCCAACGATACGTGCTGATTTTTTATACGCTTTATCTGCTGTATTACCCAACTCTTGCATGCCGTATAAAATACGACGATGAACTGGCTTTAATCCATCGCGTACATCTGGTAATGCACGCGAAACGATTACACTCATTGCATAATCGAGGAAGGATGTTTCGATTTCTTCTGTTATATTAACTCCTTTTACACCGGAGCGTTCTTGTTCTGACAAAGTGTAGACCTCCCCTCAAGAAAAATTAAATATCTAAATTAGCGTAAACCGCATTTTCTTCAATAAACTGACGACGAGGTTCTACTTCATCGCCCATTAAACGTTCGAAAGCTTCGTTCGCTTTAATTGCATCATCTAACTCCACTTGCAACAATGTGCGGTGCTCAGGATCCATTGTTGTTTCCCAAAGTTGCTCTGCGTTCATTTCCCCAAGACCTTTATAACGTTGTACAACAGGTTTTGGCATACTTGATAATCTTCCTAAAATCTCTTGTAGCGCAATATCATCATAGCAATATTCAACATGCTTCCCTTGCTTCACTTGATAAAGTGGTGGCTGTGCAATATAAATATAGCCAGCATCTACTAGAGGTCGTAGGAAACGGAAGAAGAATGTTAAAAGTAACGTACGGATATGTGCTCCGTCTACGTCGGCATCCGTCATAATAATGATTTTATGATAACGTGCTTTTTCTAAATTAAATTCTTCACCAATACCAGTACCGAACGCTGTAATCATTGCTCGAATTTCTGCATTGGATAATATTTTATCTAATCGCGCTTTTTCAACGTTCAAAATTTTACCACGTAACGGTAAAATCGCTTGGAAATGACGGTCACGTCCAGATTTTGCTGAACCACCGGCAGAGTCACCCTCTACAATATAAATTTCGCATTCCGCTGGATTCGTAGAAGAACAGTCAGCTAATTTACCAGGTAAACTTGATACTTCAAGCGCAGATTTGCGGCGTGTAAATTCACGCGCTTTCTTCGCTGCGACACGGGCGCGAGCTGCCATTAAACCTTTATCAATGATTTTACGTGCGACAGTTGGATTTTCTAACATGAATCGTTCAAAACCATCTGAGAATAATGCATTCGTAATTTGGCTAACTTCCGAGTTACCAAGCTTTGTTTTTGTTTGTCCTTCAAATTGTGGGTCTGGGTGCTTAACAGATACAATAGCTGTTAACCCTTCTCGCACGTCTTCACCAGTAAGGTTCGCATCTGCTTCTTTTAATAAACCATTTTTACGTGCGTAATCATTAATTACACGCGTAAGCGCAGTTTTAAAGCCAGATTCATGCGTACCACCTTCGTACGTATTGATGTTATTAGCGAATGAGAAAATATTTGATGAAAAGCCAGCGTTATATTGCATGGCAATCTCAATTGAAATACCATCTTTTTCACCAAGGACATCGATTGGTTCATGAATTGGCTCTTTCGATTTGTTTAAGTGCTCTACATAAGAACGAATACCACCTTCATAATGATATGTAGTAGAACGTATCTCATCTTCACGCTCATCTGCAATTGTAATGCGGATACCGCGATTTAAATAAGCTAATTCACGAATACGATGTGCTAAAATATCGAATTCATAAACGGTTGTTTCTTTAAAAATTTCTGGGTCTGCTTTAAAACGAGTAGTTGTTCCGTTATGATCTGTTTCACCAATAACAGTTAATGCCTGTTTCGTTTGACCACGCTCAAATTTAATTTCATGAATTTGTCCTTCACGATGAACTTGAACAATTGTCTCAACTGATAAAGCATTTACAACAGATGCCCCTACACCATGGAGACCACCAGATACTTTGTAACCTCCACCGCCGAATTTACCACCGGCATGGAGCACAGTCATAATAACTTCAACTGCTGGCTTACCCATCTTTTCTTGAATACTAACAGGAATTCCTCGTCCATTATCTTCTACACGAATCCAGTTATCTTTTTCAATCGTAACTGAAATATCTGTACAAAATCCTGCCAGCGCTTCATCTATACTATTATCGACTATTTCCCACACCAAATGGTGAAGTCCTTTAGAGCTTGTTGAACCGATATACATCCCCGGTCTTTTACGAACCGCTTCTAAACCTTCTAATACCTGTATCTGATCGGCTTCATACGCTTGATCTTGTAAACCTTCGTTTTCTATAGCCACGGCTTCCATCTACTCCTTCATAACATCGTTGTGTGTAAATGAATGAACAGTCAACCGAGCTGACTATTACCATTCTTTTATAATCTAAAAAACTCCCTGGCTAACTTTCTTCAATCGCACCTTGTTTCACGTGGAACAGCTGTGCATGTTCCATCGTCTCATGATGAATTCCATCTACACTTGTCGTTGTGACAAAAGTTTGGACTTCACCTTGAATGGTATTTAATAAGTGCGATTGGCGATAATCATCGAGTTCCGACAATACATCGTCTAAAAGTAGAATGGGTGTTTCATTTGTTTCTTGTTTAATTAGCTCAATTTCGGCGAGCTTTAATGACAGTGCAGTTGTACGTTGCTGACCTTGTGAGCCATATGTTTGCACATCATAATCATTCACTAAAAATTGTAAATCGTCACGATGTGGTCCTACTAGCGTGACGCCACGATCAAATTCTCGGTCCTTAACCTCTACTAGCTTTTTCAGCAATACATCTTCTATTTCACTCGACGTATGCCCTTTATCGATACCTGCTACGGTGCGGTATTTAATAACTAGCGTTTCCTTGCCTTGTGAAATCCCTGCATGAATTGGTTCTGCCCAATCCTGTAATAAATCCATAAATTGAAATCTTTTACGAATAATTTGGGTAGCTGCGTGAATATACTGCTCATTATAAACATCATACATGACGTCGTTGGTCATTACCTTGCCCTGATTCATTTTTAAATAATGATTACGCTGTTTTAAAATCTTCTGAAAGGTTAATAAATCATGTAAGTAGACAGGCGAAATTTGGCCAATCTCCATATCGATAAATCGTCGGCGTATTTGCGGACTGCCTTTTACAACATTCAAATCTTCCGGCGCAAACATGACTACATTCATTTGACCAATATAATGACTAAGGCGACTTTGTTCGATGTGATTAATCTTCCCTTTTTTGCCTTTTTTCGTAATAGTAAGCTCTATCGGTAAAATACCGTGCCTTTTTTGAACGGCCCCTTCTATTTTACCATAGTCTGAATCCCAACGTATCAATTCTTTATCGTTCGTTGTGCGATGTGATTTTGCCATCGCTAATACGTAGATTGATTCCATAACATTTGTTTTACCTTGAGCATTTTCACCAATAAATACATTTATTTTTGGAGAGAAATTCAACGCCAAAGCGTCATAGTTACGGTAATTTGTAAGTTTTAACTGCTCTATATGCATAATTTATTGTCCAGTGGGCCCAACAATTCGGAACCGGCCACATCCAGGGATATTTACAACATCTCCGTTACGTAATTTGCGTCCACGGCGATCGTCTACCTCGCCATTTACGTAAACATCATTTTCGTGTAAAAACCATTTGGCCATGCCGCCTGAGCTAATAGCATCGGTCATTTTTAAAAGTTGCCCTAACGTGACAAACTCTACATCGATTTCAATGTCTTTCATAGATGTGTTACCCTCCAAATACAGAATGTCTATCTCTCTATCATACCTAAAAATGCTCGATAAGTAAAAAAAGATAGCCGCAACTAGCGACTATCCGAAAGTTTATCTACTCAAGTAAGCGTTACATTTCCCTATACTGTGTCTAGAATACACATTGGCAAATTAATATGTGCGAACCGGTAAAATTAGTTGTAAGATTGCATCGTCATGAACAGAACGTAAAATAAACGGTCTCATAGCGCCTGTAAATTGGATTACTACATCTTGGCCATCGATTGCTTTCAATGCTTCCATCATGTATTTTGCGCTAAAGGAAATTTTTAAGCTATCCCCTTCTAATGCTTCTACAGGTATTTCTTCTTGTACTTTACCAATCTCCGGAGAATTCGATGATACTTCAACCGCTTGATTGTCTAAAATTTCAAATCGTACGACATTATTACGGTCACCACGTGCTACAAGTGATGCACGATCAATTGCTTGTAATAATGCTTTACCGTTAATCGTCACATTTGTTTGATATTCTTCTGGAATTAAACGTGATGTATCTGGGTAGTTTCCTTCAAGCAAGCGAGAGAAGAATAATACATCCCCTGTTTTAAATAATACTTGCTGACTTGTAATAACAATTTGTACAAGGTTTGTAGAATCCTCTAACACTTTATTTAATTCATTTAAACTTTTACCTGGAATGACTACACTATGTTCAACTTCTGGTAGTTCTTCTAATTGCACTTTACGTCTTGCTAAACGGTGACTATCTGTTGCAACACAGATTAAAGTTTCATTTTTGATCTGCCAGTTTACACCTGTCAACACCGGTCTGCTTTCAGAAGTAGCAACTGCAAATACTGTTTCACGGATAATAGATTTAAGTAAGTCTGCAGGTATAGTAAATTTTTGATCTTCCGTTAATTCAGGTAGCAATGGATATTCAGCAGCATCAGAGCCAATTAAATGGAATTCTGATTTACCTGAACGAATATGCGTTTGGAAACCTGTTGTTACGTGGATCTCTACTTCGTTTGTTGGCAATTTACGTACGATTTCATTGAACATACGTGCTTGTACAACAATTGAACCTGTTTCGGCAATGTGAATAATTTGCTGACCATCTTCTTCTACTGGAATAAATGTTTGGATTGTAATATCGGCATCACTACCTGTTAAACGAATTCCTTCGTTCGTCACATCCATTTTAATCCCCGTTAATATCGGAATAGTCGTTTTAGAACTTACGGCTTTCATGACATCATTTAAACCTTCTAGTAAACGGTCACGTAAAATATCAAATTTCATTTGTTTTCCCTCACATATTTATATTATTTATTTATTAAATATAAAAGATATAGTAATAGGCCCTGTGGATTTGTGGATAAGTGGTTCTATGTGAATAAAATCAGTCTATCCACATGTAGATAGACTGTGTATAAGTTTGTGTTTAAATATTTGAGTTGTCCACAAGATTATTTCCCTAGCATGCTTCGAATTTGTTTAATATCTTGTTGCAGTTGCGCGTCATTTTTCAACAAAGAAGATATTTTTTCATGAGCATGGATAACAGTCGTATGATCGCGACCACCAAACTCTTCACCAATTTTCGGCAGCGAGAAATCTGTTAATTCGCGCGATAAAAACATCGCAATTTGTCGAGGAAAGGCGATTAGTTTTGTACGTTTTTTAGCTGCAAAATCTTCTAAACGAATATTAAAGTGCTCTCCGACGGCATTTTGAATGTCTAAAATCGTGACAGTTCTTGGCTTCGAATTTGGAATGATATCTTTTAACGCTTCAGCAGCTAATGTAGCCGTAATATCTTTATTGACTAGCGATGAGTACGCCACGACACGAATAAGCGCACCTTCAAGCTCCCGAATATTGGAGTCAATCTGGTTCGCGATATAGAGCATTACTTCGTTAGGTACGTCTAAACCGTCTGCTTTTGCTTTTTTTCGAAGAATGGCAATACGTGTTTCTAAATCTGGAGGAGCTATATCGGTAATAAGCCCCCACTCAAAACGAGAACGTAAGCGATCTTCTAAAGTAGGAATTTCCTTTGGTGGACGGTCACTTGAGATGACAATTTGTTTCGATTCCTCATGTAATGTGTTAAACGTATGGAAAAATTCTTCTTGAGTTGATTCTTTTCCGGCAAGGAATTGAATATCATCAATTAGCAGTACATCTACATTACGATATTTGTTGCGAAAATCGAGTGCTTTATTATCACGAATAGAGTTAATAAATTCATTTGTAAACTTTTCTGATGATAAGTACACGACTTTTGCATTTGGATTATGTTCTAACACATAATGGCCAATTGCGTGCATTAAATGCGTTTTGCCAAGCCCTACTCCCCCATATATAAAGAATGGGTTATATGCCTTAGCAGGGGCTTCAGCGACAGCTAATGATGCAGCATGCGCAAAGCGGTTTCCAGAGCCAATAACGAACGTATCAAATGTATATTTCGGATTTAACATCCCTGGTGAAATATCATGTTGGTCGTCATTTTTAGCTTGGATAATCGGCGCTGGTAAGTCAAAATCGTCCGAATCCTGGTTCTTTTGAACAACAAATTTAATAAGCAAGTCTTCGCCTGTTAGCTCCGTTAATATACCTGTAATCAAATGAATATAATGATTTTCAAGCCAGTCCCGAGCAAACGAATTTGGCGCGGCGATTGTCACAGTCGAACCACTTCCATTGTAGGAAAGTAATTTTGTAGACTTCAGCCACGTTTCAAAGCTTGGTTTAGAAATTTTTTGTTCAACTTGAGCCAGGACATTATTCCATAATTCTTCTAAATGTTCCAAGCTGCTATTCTCCTTTACAGTTCAATACATATACAGCAATAAAAAATAACGTGCATTTATTATAAGTAAATACGTTCATGTTACGACTAATCCACAAAATCACAAGCTGTGGATAATAGTTAACCAAAGGCTGTGATAAAAATTATCCACAGCATATTAACAGTTGTGGATAAAAGATTAGTTCGATTTAGTTTTCAACAAAGTGAAGCACAGTTATCGTATCAGAAAAACAAAGCTATTTCAATAGTTTATGAAACTTATCCACATAACTTTAATTTACCCACTTTCGAGTTGTCCACAAGCACTGCTTATGTGAAAAAGTTGTAGATAACGGTTGTGGATAAAAAATAATGCAAAAAATACTATACACAAGTCTGTGTAAAAAAAACAAGTAATCTGTGGATAATTTAAAAGAGAGGAAAGGTAAACATAGATTAGGCGGATTGAAAGAAATTTATAAAATACATTGACAAAATAGCTAATTACTTTATATAATATGCAGGTCTGTATGTTGAAAAATTCAACTTTCATTCAGGAGGTGTCTATATACAATGAAACGTACTTACCAACCAAAGAAACGTAAGCACAGCAAAGTTCACGGTTTCCGCGCACGTATGAGCACGAAAAACGGTCGCAAAGTTCTTGCTGCTCGTCGTCGTAAAGGAAGAAAAGTTTTATCAGCATAAAATAAGTCCACTGAGCCACATCAGTGGTCTTTTTTTTCTTTATTTTTTGAAGCCGATAAGGATCAAAAGAATAATTAGTAGCAGGTGAAAGTCATGAAAAAACGCCAACGAGTGAAAAAGAATGAAGATTTTCAAAAGGTGTTTAAAAAAGGTAAGTCTTTCGCAAATCGTCAGTTTGTTGTTTATTTCTTACCAAAAGAGGGACAAACGGAATTTCGCGTAGGTTTATCAGTTAGTAAAAAGCTTGGCAATGCGGTAACACGCAACCAAATTAAACGTTATATTCGGCAAAGTATTCATGAGTTAAAAGATGAAATAAAGCCGAATATGGACTATGTTATTATCGCCAGACATCCGGCGGCCACTATGGATTTTCATGAAGTGAAACAAAGTTTGCAGCATGTACTACGAATTGCTAGAGTATTGAAGAAATCGTAATACATACGGCAACCAAAGTGGCGGTAAAATACACTTTTAAAAAGATTCCACAACTACTTATGTAAATTTAGTTAACAGCTTTACTGCATGTGCATTGAAGATTTAGCATATTTAGTAGAGTGAAAGCTAATTTGCATGATAAAATAACTGATAACTTTATTCAGTAGAAAAAATAAAATTGAATAGAGACAATGCATATAGATTTTAGAAAAGTGAATAGTATTTGTAGGGGGAAGACGGTTGAAAAAACAACTTTGGGTAATTTTGTCGCTAGTATCAGTAGCATTCCTACTATCTGGGTGTACAGAATTTAACGAACCAATATCCAAAGATAGCCAAGGCTTCTGGAATGAATTCATTGTTTGGCCGCTAGTATCAGCGATAAAGTATTTTGCTGATTTACTTGGTACGTATGCATGGGGAATTATTGCTGTAACGATTATTATTCGTTTAGCAATTCTGCCATTGATGATTAAACAAACAAAGAGCTCGAAAAAAATGCAAGAAATTCAGCCAAAATTGAAGGAATTGCAGAAGAAGTATGCTTCTAAGGATGCACAAACACAGAAACAGTATCAGCAAGAAATGATGAAGCTGATGAGTGAGTCCGGTGTAAACCCAGTTGCTGGATGTTTACCAGTAATCATTCAAATGCCGATTTTAATGGGTTTCTACCACGCAATTAACCGAATGAATGCTACAGCTGCTTTTGATTTAGGAAATTTCTTCATTTTCCCATTAGCAGATCCTGCACCAGCTTTGGCAATCATAGCTGGTATCATGCAATTTATCGTTTTACGTACGGGCCCAGCAATGGATAACCCTCAAATGAAAATTATGATGTATATTATGCCAGTCATGATTATCGGTTTCGGTATGGCATTACCAGCTGCATTATCACTATATTGGGTAATCGGGAATATTATCTCGATTCTTCAAAACCTTTATATTTATAAACCTTGGCAAAAAAATAAAACACAACCTGCTCAAAATGGAGGGGCTAAAAAGTGAAACAACTTACGCAAATAGGCGCAACAACACAAGAAGCGATCTCATTGGCGTTACAGAAACTTGGCAAAACCCGTGAACAAGTAGATGTTGAAGTTTTACAAAAAGGCAAAAAAGGATTTTTAGGTTTTGGAGCACGTTCTGCAGAAGTACGTGTGACTGTAAAAGAAGTACATGTTCATCCAACGACAGAAGTAGCGGAGCAAGTTGATACGGTTACGAATCAATGGAACGAACAAAAAGTAGTGGAAGACGTTGAAATAGTAAGTTCACGAGTTTCAGAACAACCAATGAACATCGAAGCTGTACAACAAGACGTTATTGAGGCAAAAAAAGAGGAAGAAGATAACACTGTCAATCCAATTGACGAAGCAAAAGCTTACTTAGTAAGTATAGCGGAGCAATTAGACATTCAAGATCTTGAAATTGAAACGACACGTGAAGGTAAAAATGTGCTGTTTCAATTAAAAAGTGAGAAGGCGGCGCTATTAATAGGGAAACGTGGTCAAACGTTAAATTCCTTACAGCAATTAACGCAACTTGTATTAAATAAAACCGCTAAACAGTTCTTAATGGTCAAATTAGATGTCGAAAACTACCGAGAACGTCGCCAAGTTGCCTTAGAGCAATTGGCGGATCGTATGGCTGATAAGGCACTTCGATTAAATCAACGTGTGGCATTCGAGCCGATGCAATCATACGAAAGAAAAATCATTCATAATCAATTAGCGAATCGCCTTGATATTGAAACATATTCAGAAGGCACAGAACCGAATCGCTATTTAGTTATTGAACCAGTAAAGAATGCTTAGGCTTTCTTTACAAAAAGGCATACAGACATATGCTATGAAAAACGGTCATTTTATCGTTGTGATAAAGTGACCGTTTTTTGCTGTCTGGAAAGCTGGAATAGTAAACGTAGGGGATACAATAAGTCGTAATATGTCGGATATTGCGTGTGTCAAAGTGAACACAATCGGGAGATAATTTAATTATCCACAATTGGCAATTATCCTTACTTTAGATTTTGTTGAAAATATGTTAGTCTAAGATGTTAGAAAGTGTTGCTCGGTTTTAATTATCCACATGTGGATAACGTTAAGGAGGTAATGAAATGGAGTTCGATACAATTGCTGCGATATCCACACCGATGGGTGAAGGTGCTATTGCCATAGTTCGCTTAAGTGGTGATGAAGCAGTAGCCATTGCAGATAAAATATTTAAAGCGCCTAGTGGGAAAAGTTTAACGAAGCAGGCATCACATACAATCCATTATGGACACTTAGTTGATCCTAAAACAAATGAGGTAGTAGAGGAAGTAATGCTATCGTTAATGCGAGGACCGAAAACGTTCACGCGTGAAGATGTAGTAGAGATTAACTGCCATGGAGGACTTGTATCGGTTAATCGCGTATTAAAATTAGTATTAACAAATGGCGCAAGACTTGCCGAGCCAGGAGAATTTACAAAGCGTGCGTTTTTAAATGGTCGTATTGATTTATCGCAGGCCGAAGCGGTGATGGATTTAATTCGAGCGAAGACAGATCGTGCGATGAATGTAGCGCTCGGTCAAATGGATGGTAAATTATCTCGCCTTATCGGGGATTTACGCCAAGCATTACTAGAGACTTTAGCGCAAGTAGAGGTTAATATAGATTATCCAGAGTATGATGATGTAGAGGAAATGACCGTGCCGGTATTGCTAGAAAAATGTACATGGGTACGTGATGAAATCATTAAACTTTTACAAACGTCATCTCAGGGCAAAATTTTACGTGAAGGTTTATCGACGGTTATTTTAGGTCGACCAAATGTAGGGAAATCTTCACTTTTAAATAGTTTAGTGCAAGAAAATAAAGCGATTGTGACAGATATTGCAGGTACAACTCGTGATATTATAGAAGAGTATGTAAATGTACGTGGCGTACCGCTACGTTTAGTTGATACAGCCGGTATTCGCGAAACAGAAGATATTGTCGAGCGAATTGGTGTTGAACGTTCTCGTGAAGCGCTACGTGGCGCAGATTTAATTTTATTCGTTTTAAACTATGCGGATGAATTAACGATTGAAGATGAACGTCTCTTCGAAACAATCGAGGCGATGGACTATATCGTCATTGTCAATAAAACAGATTTACCGCAAAAAATCGATTTAGCACGTGTAAAAGAATTAGCAGGTAGTCATCGCATTGTGACAACGTCTCTTTTACAAGAAGAAGGAATAGCAGAATTAGAGGAAGCCATTGCTGCATTATTCTTCGAGGGTCAAATCGAAGCGGGCGATTTAACATATGTATCAAATGCACGCCATATTGCATTACTCCATCAAGCGCAAGCGACGGTAGAGGATGCTTTAGCTGGAGCACAAGCAGGTGTACCAGTTGATATGGTGCAAATAGATGTAACTAGAACGTGGGAGATACTTGGTGAAATTATTGGTGATACGGTGCAAGAAAGCCTAATTAATCAGCTATTTTCACAGTTCTGTTTAGGAAAATAATTCTACTAGAGAAGGGAAGATACGAGCATGCCAACACAATATGAGGCAGGCACGTTTGATGTGATTGTTATTGGAGCAGGTCATGCAGGCGCAGAAGCTGCGTATGCTAGTGCTAAAATGGGCGCGAATACGCTTATGTTAACAATCAACTTAGATATGATTGCATTTATGCCATGTAATCCATCCATTGGTGGCCCTGCAAAAGGGATTGTCGTACGTGAAATTGACGCACTTGGTGGGGTCATGGGGAAAGTCATTGATAAAACGCATATTCAAATGCGTATGTTGAATACAGGGAAAGGTCCAGCCGTACGTGCATTACGCGCACAAGCAGACAAAGTCCTATACCAACATGAAATGAAACGTGTGTTAGAAGAAAATGAAAACTTAACGATTCACCAAGCAATGGTGGAAGAGCTTATTATAGAAGATGGCGAAGTAAAAGGTGTGATTACGCAAATTGGCGCTATTTATCGTGCCAACGCTGTAATTGTCACTACAGGGACATTCCTACGCGGTGAAATTATTATTGGTGACATGAAATATTCAAGTGGCCCAAATAACCAACAGCCTTCTATTCGCTTAGCAGATAATTTAAAGGAATTAGGTTTTGAACTTGTACGCTTTAAAACAGGTACACCGCCTCGTGTCAATAGCCGTACAATTGATTACTCGAAAACAGAAATACAACCAGGGGATGATGTCCCACGTGCATTTAGTTTTGAAACAACTGAATTCATTATGGATCAACTTCCTTGTTGGTTAACGTATACAAGCCCTCAAACGCATGAAATTATTGAGGCGAATTTACATCTTTCACCGATGTACTCAGGTATGATTAAAGGAACTGGCCCGCGCTATTGTCCTTCAATTGAAGATAAAGTCGTGCGATTTAATGATAAGCCGCGCCACCAAATTTTCTTAGAGCCAGAAGGTCGCAATACAAGAGAAGTGTATGTGCAAGGGTTATCGACAAGCTTACCTGAACATGTGCAGCAGCGCTTATTAAAATCTATTCCAGGTTTAGAACAAGCTGAAATGATGCGTGCAGGTTATGCTATTGAGTATGATGCCATTGTGCCAACGCAATTATGGCCAACATTAGAAACGAAACGTATTAAAGGTTTATATACAGCCGGTCAAATTAACGGCACATCAGGCTATGAAGAAGCGGCTGCACAAGGCTTAATGGCGGGTATGAATGCTGCTGCCAACGTGCTAGGTAAAGAAGAGCTGATTTTAAGCCGTTCAGAAGCTTATATTGGCGTATTGATCGATGATTTAGTAACAAAAGGTACGAATGAGCCTTATCGTCTCCTTACATCTCGTGCAGAATACCGTTTACTACTGCGTCATGATAATGCAGATTTACGTTTAGTAGAGCACGGTTATAGAATGGGCATGTTATCAGAACAACGTTACGAAAAATTCATCGAGAAAAAATCATTAATTGAAAATGAAATTGCCCGCCTTCGTGAAGTGATTATTAAGCCAAATGAAGTAACGCAAGCTACTATTCGTTCAGTAGGCGGTAGCGAACTAAAAGACGGCATCCGTGGCGCCGATTTATTAAAACGTACGGAAATGCACTACGATTTAGTGGCGTCATTAATACCAGCTGATATTGAATTTTCAGAGGAAGTAAAAGAGCAAATTGAAATTCAGCTAAAATATGAAGGCTATATTGAAAAGGCATTGCAACAAGTTGAAAAGCTTCATAAAATGGAAAATAAAAAAATACCAGAAAACATTGATTATGATGCCATTTCAGGTCTTGCTACAGAAGCACGACAAAAGTTAAAACAAGTTACACCACTTTCTATTGCACAGGCGTCACGAATTTCGGGTGTAAACCCTGCTGACATTTCGATTTTATTAGTCTATATTGAACAAGGTAAAATCGCGCGTGTAAGTGGCGAATAATAGAGTAACAGTAAAGTGAATAAGAGGCGGGCATACCATTGTGCCCGCTTCCTATTTTTAGGCAATGTTATGCTTCAAAATTCATTGTTTGCTTCCTACTGAGCATGACAATGAACAAACAGACAATACTGAGCCATTTTTTAAAGGAGACCTTACATGAACGAACAACAATTTATTGAGGCATTGAAGGACAAGGGCATCGAGCTTTCTGACAAGCAAGTCGCACAGTTCAAAAAGTATTTTGAACTGCTTGTCGAATGGAATGAAAAAATGAACCTAACGGCTATTACCGATTTAGAAGGTGTCTATTTAAAACATTTCTATGATTCAATTAGTGCCTCGTTTTATTTTGATTTTACACAGGTAACAACCGTTTGTGATGTAGGAGCAGGTGCTGGCTTCCCTAGTATTCCAATTAAAATCTGCTTCCCACATTTACAAGTAACAATTGTAGACTCGTTAAATAAACGCATTACATTTTTAAATCATTTAAGTGAAACATTGCAGCTAGATGGTATGCACTTTGTCCATGCTCGTGCAGAGGAATTCGGTCAAAATGTAAGCTATCGTGAGCAATTCGATGTTGTGACTGCCCGTGCAGTAGCTCGCTTGTCTGTACTATCAGAATTATGTGTGCCATTGGCAAAACAGGGTGGTTATTTTGTTGCACTAAAGGCTGCAGCAGGCCCAGAAGAATTAAAAGATGCGAAAAAAGCATTGAACACTTTAGGTGTGACATTAAAAGAAGAATATTCTTTCTCACTACCTGTTGAAGAAAGTGAACGAACTTTATATGTTTTTGATAAAATAAAAGGAACACCAAAAAAATACCCGCGTAAGCCTGGTGTACCAAATAAAACACCTATTCAATAATTAGTGTTTCATGTGAAACGTCTCAAACTGGAAAAATATTTTTTCTCGTTTGAGCATACATACTAGTTATGGATGGTTCACGCAAATGACATCTATGAACTATATACATTTTAGGAAATATAATAAATAATAATAGAATGAGACAGAGCAAGATAGTTACTTAAAGGTGGTGCCACTTGGATGAAAAGTCCTTTTTCACGTTTTTTTGGAGGCGGAAATAAAGCAGAGCCTATTGTGGAAAATGAAGTAGAACAAGCAGAGGCGGTTCGTACAGCAGAAGAGGTTATTAAGCTTCCAATCGATCAAATTGTACCAAACCGTTTTCAGCCACGTACTATTTTTGATGACGAAAAAATTGAAGAATTATCAAGAACCATTCATACCCATGGTGTAATTCAGCCAATTGTTGTACGTAGCACAGCAAACAACCAATATGAAATCATTGCCGGAGAGCGTCGCTATCGAGCAATGAAAAAGCTGCAATGGACAGAAGTTCCTGCGATAGTACGAAATTTAACCGATAAGGAAACAGCATCAATTGCATTAATTGAAAACCTTCAACGTGAAGAGTTAACCGCAATTGAAGAGGCAGTGGCCTACCAAAAATTATTAGAGCTTCATGAGTTAACACAAGAAGCTTTGGCCCAACGACTAGGAAAAGGACAATCCACGGTAGCCAATAAATTACGTCTATTAAAGCTTCCTGAAGAAGTGCAGCAAGCTATTTTAAAGCGTCAAATTTCCGAAAGGCATGCACGTGCGCTAATTGCTATTAAAGAGCCAACATTGCAATTAGACATTTTGCAACAATCGATTGAGCATGATTGGAATGTTCGTCAATTAGAAGAACATATTCATGCATTGCTACATCCTGAAGCGGTGGAACAAGAAGAAGAAATGCCTAAAAAAGTGAAGCCGAAAAGAAAAGCAATTAGTAAAGATGTCCGAATTGCCTTAAATACCATTAAACAATCGCTTTCTATGGTGACGAAAAGTGGTATTACGGTGAAAACGGAAGAAGAAGATACGGAAGAATACTATCAAATTACAGTGAAAATACCTAAAAAGAAGAAATCTTAAACTATATTAGAAAAGTAAATAGCACTGTATGTTAGCGACCGTACAGAGGAGGATCTTAGAAATAATTCTAAGGTACCTCCTTTTTTGTATATATTCTTAATATTTTATACAACTCTGTTCTGTTTTTTTGATAGAATGATAGGTAAGATAAAGGTATTGAACAATGATTTTACAAATGGATTTGTCAAAGTGAACTTTGATAGATGAAAGCAGGTGCTTTTAAATGGGTAGAATTATAGCAATCGCCAATCAAAAGGGTGGCGTAGGTAAAACAACGACATCAGTCAATTTAAGCGCTTGTCTCGCATACTTAGGTAAAAAAGTGCTATTGATTGATACAGATCCACAAGGCAATACAACAAGTGGGCTGGGCATTAATAAAGGTGAAATCCAAAGTTGTATTTATGATGTACTCATCGATGATGAAGATGTTGAAAATGTTGTACAACAAACAAATGTAGAAAATCTATCAATTGTCCCAGCAACCATTTCATTAGCGGGAGCGGAGATTGAATTAGTGTCAACCATATCTCGGGAAGTACGTTTAAAGCATGCACTCCAAGATGTGAAAGATGACTATGATTATATTATTATTGATTGTCCACCATCACTAGGGCTGTTAACGATTAATGCCTTAACGGCGTCCGATGCGTTGATTATTCCTGTGCAATGCGAATATTATGCATTAGAAGGTTTAAGTCAGCTATTATCTACTGTCCGTTTAGTGCAGAAGCATTTAAATCAGCAACTTTATATTGATGGGGTATTGTTAACAATGCTTGATGCAAGGACTAATTTAGGTTTGCAAGTAATTGATGAAGTGAAAAAATATTTCCAAGATAAAGTATATAAAACAATCATTCCTCGTAATGTCCGATTAAGTGAGGCGCCAAGTCATGGACAGCCGATTATCATTTACGACGCAAAATCAAGAGGTGCAGAAGTATATTTAGAGATGGCGAGGGAAGTGATAAAAAATGGCTAAAGGTTTAGGGAAAGGTATTAGTGCACTATTTCCGGGAGAATCATTAGAACAAAGTGGACAAGTAGAAGAACTACAACTCCAGTTAATCGTCGCAAATCCATTTCAGCCTCGTAAAATATTCGATGAAGAAGCATTGCAAGAATTAGCAATTTCTATTCAAGAACACGGTATTTTACAACCAATTGCTGTACGCAAAAAGGCACGGAAATATGAAATAGTGGCGGGAGAGCGCCGTTTTAGAGCGGCTCAATTAGCCGGGTTAGACATAATACCGGCGATTGTTAAAGAACTAACAGACTCCCAGATGATGGAGCTAGCAATATTAGAAAATCTTCAGCGTGAGGATTTAACCGTTATTGAAGAAGCAGAAGCTTATCAAAGCTTAATGGAAAACTTACATTTAACGCAGGAAGAGCTTTCTAAGCGTTTAGGCAAAAGTAGACCGCATATTGCAAACCATGTGCGATTATTAGCTTTACCAGAAGATGTTCGTGCCTTAATGAATGATGGCGCCTTATCAATGGGACAAGGCCGTGCATTGCTAGGATTAAAAAATAAACGAAGAATACCTGAAATTGCACAAAAGATCATTAAACAAGGCTTAAATGTACGCCAAGTGGAAATTTTAGTGCAAAATTTAAATGAAGAAGTTTCACGTGAAACATCGCAGAAGAAGAAGGATATTTTTGTTGTGGCAAAGGAATCGCAATTGAGGGATTATTTTGGTACAAATGTCCAAATAAAAAAAGCGAATAACAAAGGTAAAATTGAAATCGAATTTTATTCAGAAGATGATTTGGAACGTATTTTGGACATATTGAATATCCAAAATGAAGATGAATAGTCTATTAATGTAATTAGAGCGCCGACATGCTAGGCGCTCTCTATTTTTCTAGAGAGAAAGAAGGCCTTATTGTGGTAATTTTAGGATCATTAATTAATGCACTACTCATCATAGTAGGCGCATTGGTAGGGCGCATTTTTAAAAATATTCCTGAGTCGATGAAAGCCACTGTATTATCGATTATTGGCTTATCTGTAGCACTATTAGGGGTTAAAATGGGCTTTGAGAGTAATAATTTTATTATATTAGTGGTAAGTTTAGTAGTAGGAACAGTAATAGGAGAATGGCTCGATTTAGATAAGCAAATGAATCGACTAGGGAAATGGGTAGAATCACTTTTTCGTAAAGGGCGTAATGGCGACAATCAAATTAATATTGCAGAAGGCTTTGTAACAGCTTCATTAATATTTGTCGTTGGCTCTATGGCGATAATAGGTGCACTTGATAGTGGTCTGCGTCAGGATCATAATGTCTTAATAACAAAAGGCATTATTGATGGTTTTACCTCTATTATTTTAGCATCCACTTTAGGTATAGGCGTACTATTATCAGCTGTTCCAGTATTTGTATATCAAGGCATTATAGCTATTTTTGCAGGTGTTATAAGCGCTTATATTCCGGATGATGCATTACAAATGTTTATTACAGAAATGACTTCTGTAGGTGGCGTTATGATTTTAGCAATCGGTTTAAATATCGCAGGCTTAACAAAGATCAAGGCTGCTAACTTGTTGCCGGGTATCGTCGTTGTCGGCATTTTGGTTGCTATCATCTATCCCTTTCAATGAATAACGATGCGCAGCAAGTAGTAAAGCTCTTGAAAGCTTTTCAGCCATTGCGTAAGATATATGCAATCGCGTATTTTGTAATACGAGCATTTCCATAAAGCCTCCAATATTGACGATTCCTTTAACGGAAATGTCACCGATTGGGGGCAATTCTTTTTTCACCGCTTTTCCAGGTAATATCGGCCCATCTTGTACAGCAATATGTCCAACATTTTGTTCGCTACCGAGACATGCATCAATCGCAATAATAAATGGTTTCGTAGTATGATGGTGTAACTGTTGTATCGTCGTATCTAAATTAAGGGCATGCAATGGATCTTCTAAAGTTCCTACAACTTCATAAGGGAAACTAACAGATTTTTTCAAAAAACTACCTGTTAACGGTCCGAGTGTATCGCCAGTACAACGATCACTTCCGATACAGCAAAAAATAAGACGTTCATGATGGAAAGGAATATACTCTAAAAATAATGTACTCAATTGCCAAACGGCATTTTTACTTTCGTGATGAAGCGAATAAGGTAGTACTAAATTAGAAATAGTATTCATAAAAAAACTCACTTTCATTTTTATTTGGAAAAAGTGCTCAATTTTTATGCAGTATACGCAAATTTTTAACAAGTTATTCAAGAGGTGGAAATAATGAATTGGAAAACGAAATGGATAGAAAAGAAATGGGATATACTGACGTCCGAAAAATTTTGGGACAATGTAATTGGGGCAAGTTTTAAGATTACAGTCATCCTCATTGCATCGTGGTTAGCGGTGAGGTTAGGTAAAAAAATTATTAAAAAAGCATTTTTAATAAGAATGCGTTCACCATTAAATCACTCAGAGCGTCGCCAACGAACAATCGCGAGATTACTACAAAGTGTTATTTCCTATGTAGTCTATTTTTCAGCTATAATTGCGATTCTCTCTGTGCTGCATATTAAAGTCGCTGGTTTACTTGCAGGAGCAGGGATTGTCGGTTTAGCCATCGGTTTTGGTGCACAAAGCTTAGTGAAGGATGTCATTACAGGGTTCTTTATTATTTTTGAAGACCAGTTCGGTGTAGGGGATTATATTAAAATAAACGCTGCAGAAGGAACTGTAGTCGAAATAGGATTACGTACTACAAAAATTAATGGTTCTACTGGGGAGCAGTTTATTATTCCTAACGGTTCAATTGGAGAAGTGATCAATTACTCTATTAATAACTCGAAAATTTTTATAGATTTACAAATGACAATCGATGCAGATTTTGAAAAAGCGGAAGTTCTTGTTAGAGAATATTTAGGTTCACTTCAAGAAAGTCATAAAGAGCTTGTGGCAGTACCTACTTTTTTAGGTGTACAAAATGTAAAAGGTAAAGAAGTAACGATTCGCATTGCCGCAGAAACATTACCACAACAACAATATGGCGTAGCACGTACTATTCGTCGTGACGTAACAAAACTATTTGAAGAACATAATATTCCTATGGCATAACCTAAAATGATGTTATATGGTGGAAGTGGAAGAGAAGATGGGAGAAGTGAATAATATGGAAGCGAAAAAATTTGATTTAAATGATATTGTCGAAATGAAAAAACAACATCCATGTGGCACAAATGAGTGGAAAATTATTCGTATGGGTGCAGATGTGCGCATTAAATGTGAAGGATGTCAGCACAGTGTGATGATCCCACGTCGAGAATTTGAGAAAAAAATGAAAAAGGTACTAAAGCATGCAAGCGAAGCCTAGCTTTTTGTGTATTAGACTTTTTATGGGCGAATCAATATAATAGATAGGGTTATACAGAAAACTTTAACTTGCTTCAGAAAAGTCCTCCACCGATAGAGGTGGGAAAGAATACCGACTTAGTACTTAAATGCATTGGGGATTCAACCTTGGTTGAGTTAAGTTAAATGCCCCTACGAATGTCACGGATTTTCAGACGAGCAGTTCGAGCAGGCTCGAAAAAAATTTGGAAGCCATTGCGCGGGGTCACGTTTATCTCACCAATTTATTTACATGACATGCAAAAAGTACTGCGTTAAAGTTTACGCACTCTTTGAAGTAAGAAACTAAGCACCCGTTAGGCACGGGATAAAAAGAACAAAATTGAACTGAGCATAGAAAGGTTGTGTCCATTTATGGCATTAACAGCTGGAATCGTTGGTTTACCTAACGTCGGAAAATCAACACTATTTAACGCAATTACAAAAGCGGGCGCTTTGGCTGCAAACTACCCATTCGCAACAATCGATCCAAACGTAGGTATCGTTGAAGTACCAGATGCACGTTTAGACAAATTAACAGAATTAGTTGTACCAAAAAAGACAGTACCAACAGCATTTGAGTTTACGGATATTGCGGGTATCGTAAAAGGTGCCTCTAAAGGAGAAGGGTTAGGAAACAAATTCCTTGCTCATATTCGTGAAGTAGATGCTATTTGCCAAGTAGTACGTTGCTTTGTAGACGAAAATATTACACACGTATCAGGTGCGGTAGATCCAATTGATGATATTGAAGTCATTAACTTAGAGCTTGCGCTTGCTGATTTAGAATCAGTTGATAAACGTTTACAACGTGTAAGCAAAATGGCTAAACAAAAAGATAAAGAAGCAATGGTGGAAGAACCAATTCTTCTTAAAATCAAAGCTGAATTAGAAAATGGTCGACCTGCTCGTGCAGCTGAGCTTTCAGAAGACGAGTTAAAAGTTATTAAAGGACTACACCTATTAACGATTAAACCAATGCTGTATGTTGCCAACGTTTCAGAGGACGAAGTGGCAGATGCCGATAATAATGAATATGTTCAAAAGGTACGTGAATATGCATCCGCTGAAGGTGCACAAGTCATTACTATTTGCGCAAAAATCGAAGAAGAAATTTCAGAGCTTGACGATGAAGAAAAAGCGATGTTCTTAGAAGAACTAGGCATTAAAGAATCAGGTCTGGATCAATTAATCCGCACTTCTTATGATTTATTAGGTTTAGCTACTTACTTCACTGCTGGGGTACAAGAAGTACGAGCATGGACATTCCGTAAAGGCATGAAAGCGCCACAATGTGCTGGTATTATTCATACTGACTTTGAACGCGGATTTATTCGTGCAGAAACAGTGGCTTACGATGATTTAGTAGAAGCGGGCTCACAAGCTGCTGCAAAAGAAGCTGGAAAAGTACGTCTTGAAGGTAAAGAGTATATTGTACAAGACGGCGATATTATGTTATTCCGCTTTAACGTCTAAATCATAAAATTACGCTAATTTTATACAAACAAAATAGGCTTCTCCTCACGTTGATTGGACGTTTGGATTAGCCTATTTTTGGTTATATAAATATCAGAATTTTCAATTTCTAAAGGAGGGCACTATGAACATATTAGAGGTGAAAGAACGGGCTTTAGAAATCGAACAGCTAGGAAAGTTGCCGCAAGATATATTAGACATTATTTATGAGCAACAATTATTCAAACTGTTTATAGCAAAGGAATTAGGCGGCAAAGATTTAGATTTACTAGAAGGGATAAAAGTGTTTCAGCGCATGTCTGCTATTGATGGCAACTTTGGGTGGCTCGTGACGATAGGAACAGGTGGTAATTTGTTTATTCCAACATTAACGCAAGAAATAGGTGAAAAGATTTTTTCACCAAATGATGCTGTAATAGCGGGGAGTGGCTATCCCAATGGCACTGCTGTAAAAGTAGCTAATGGCTATGTTGTAACAGGGCAATGGAGATTTTGTAGCGGTGCTGATTACGCAACAACGTTTACCATCAATTGTTTTGTCAAAGAAGATGGAGTCATGACAGATAACATCATTAGTTGTGCTGTGAATCGCGACCAAGTAGAAATCGTGAATGATTGGCAAGCGATGGGGTTAAAAGCTACAGCAAGCCATACAATTCGAGTTCAAAATGTATGGATTCCGCATGATAAAACATTCCAATTAGGCATTTGTAAAAATCATTACAGTAATGCCGTCCATAGTTTTCCGTTCGGCACTTTCGCGGAAGCTTCTTTTTTAAGTGTTTGCCTTGGCATTACAGAAAATTTTTTAGAAGAGGCTTGGTCCTTGATCGAGCAAAAAAATAAGCAATTACATCGTGCCGAACGTATTGGCGCATTGCAATTTCTATTTATGCAACAACAAAAGCGTTTTCGACAAGTGGAAGAACAATTTTATGCTATCCTGTCAGCTTATTGGCTACAACATCAGCAACAAATTGAGCTGACAGAACAACAATTACATGATTTTACAAACATGAGTAAGGAAAGTGCAGCCGTCTGCGTGGATATCGCAAACAATATGATTCGCAGTCTTGGCATGGACGCCATTATTGAAACTGCTACGATTAATCGAATTTGGAGAAATCTATGTACAGCTGCACAACACGGGTTTTTAACACCATAAAAAGTGTTTATTTTGAAATCATGACTTTTTCGGTGGAGCATAAACATAAAGCTTTGGTAATTGAGGGTCGTCCTGTATCAGTGCATTTTTAGGATATTTGCGCAATTCCTTATACATAGCGAAATCTCCTACTGCACCAGCAATTAAAAAGGCACCAGCAAGCAATAAGACAGTACTGTTGACATAAAAACCAACAACCGTTGGCACAACACCAGTTGTCCAAAACGGTAATAATAATGCTTTTTTCATTGCATGATTAGGGAGTAGCTGGTCGGTCGTTGCATAGGCTATACCAAGCTCTAAATTAATACCATATTTTAATGATTTGTAGGGTACACTGCCAAAAACCATAAACCCGATTAAATGAAAAACTTCATGCAAAACAATAAGCACGATATAGAGTAAGACAAAAAGGATAAAGCCGCTTACCATATGCCAAAACGAAAACTCAAAATCTTTTAAACAAATGTATTGTATGGCAATAAATAAAATAGAGAGACCACTAGTGATGACGACGCTGTCCATCATTAGTTTCTTAATATCTAATTCAATTACATGAGGTTCCTGATCTGGTAGCATAATCGTCCTCCTTTTATCAATTCATCAACTTTATTATATCGAATGAATTATTCGTTTGCGACTTGAAAGACAGATGCCAATGTGTTACAATTCATTGATGTGAGTAATAATTATTACTTACTCCTTGCTCCCTGCAAACAGGAGAGCCTGAGTCCATAAGGAGGTGTAAACAGATGAGAAAATACGAATTAATGTACATTGTACGTCCAAACATTGAAGACGAAGCGAAGAAAGCTTTAGTTGAACGTTTCAACGAAATCTTAACTTCTAACGGTGCTGAAGTCATCGAAGCAAAAGAGTGGGGCAAACGCCGCTTAGCTTACGAGATCCAAGACTTCCGCGAAGGTTACTACCAAATCGTAAAAGTAAACGCTCCTTCAGAAGCAATCAACGAATACACACGTCTTGCTAACATCAGCGAAGATATCATTCGTCACATTGCAGTACGCGAAGAAGCAAAATAATTTTAAACAAAATGCTGAAAAGGAGGTTGCATTCTGATGATAAATCGTGTCGTATTAGTTGGAAGACTAACAAAAGACCCTGAGCTGCGCTACACACCGAATGGTATTGCGTCTACTCGATTTACAGTAGCTGTGAATCGTACATTCTCAAACCAACAAGGTGAAAAAGAAGCAGATTTCATTAGCTGTGTTGCTTGGCGTAAACAGGCTGAAAACTTAGCGAACTTCATGAAAAAAGGAAGTTTAATTGGAGTAGAAGGTCGTATCCAAACAGGTAGCTATGAAGGACAAGATGGTAAGCGTGTATATACAACTGATGTTGTGGCAGATAGCGTACAGTTTTTAGAACCTCGTAGTGGTGGAGGTGCTCCTGCATCTAACCAATACGGTGGACAATCTTACGCAAATAGTCAGCCGTCATATGGCGGTGGACAACCACAGCAACAGTATGGTGGCGCAATGCCTCAGCAAGGTTCGTTTGGCGGCGGTGCTTCTTATCAACAAAATCAACCACCGATGAATCAGCCGAACTATACACGAGTAGACGAAGATCCATTTGCGAATAGCAAGGGACCGATTGAAGTATCAGAAGACGATCTTCCATTCTAATTCTTCGAGCTACAAAAACTATAAACTTATAAGGAGGAGACATCACTATGGCACCACGTCGCGGAGGCCGCAAACGCCGTAAAGTTTGCTACTTCACTGCTAATAACATTACGCATATCGATTATAAAGATGTGGATTTACTTAAAAAATTCATCTCTGAACGCGGTAAAATCTTACCACGTCGCGTAACTGGCACTAGCGCTAAGTACCAACGTAAATTAACTTCAGCTATCAAAGTTTCTCGTATTATGGGATTACTTCCATTCGTATCTGAAGATAAATAAGATTGTTAAGCACAACAAGGTATTAAACCTTGTTGTGCTTTTTTATTTTAATCAGGAATGCTTAAAACCTGCTATCCATAAATTATTTTGCCTATATAAAAGACAAAATAAATTGTTAAACAAGTGGAGCCTTACTACACAAAATTTGTAGTAAGGCTCCACTTATGAAATGTTAAGGATATTAATATTTTTACAAAATGGTCATTATTTTAATTTTCCTATGGATAAGTTAACACGATAGTTTCCGTACTTTAAAAGTCGTTCTAGGAAGATATCCAAGTCTTCATTTGAAGAAAAATGTGTTTTTAATAAATAACATCCATCACCACTTGTACGATGTACTTCAGAAATTGCTTCTTCCTCTTGAAAGAAATTTTTAAATTCTTGATGATTAGTTGTTTTTACGAACACCGTAACAAATGCTGTCAATAATTGACCTAATTTTATTCGGTTTATGGCAATTGTATATTGTTCAATAACTCCTATATCCTCTAATCTTCGAATGCGGTTTCCTACAGCCTGCCCCGTCATGTGTATTTTTTGACCTAGTTCTTTCCACTGTATTCTTGAGTTTTCGCTTAATAATTTCAGAATCTCCAAATCTGTTTGATCAATGATTTAAATCAATCCTTTCATCATGAAAGTAGAACGTCGGAAAGTGTTTCGCCAACTTATTCTGCTTATCGATACAATTCACTATACTTAGTTTATCCTCATACATCACATTATTTATCAGTTTTATTTACTTAAAACATAGAGGACGTAACAATAATACATCTAGATTTGAAGGAGGTTAAAAATATGTTATTACAAGAAATTTTATCATTCAATGAACAATTTGTGGGAAATAAAGAATATGCCCCACGTGAAGCAACAAAAATGCCTAAAAAACGTATGGTTGTTGTTTCTTGCATGGATGCTCGTTTAATTGAGCTACTACCAAAAGCTTTAGACATACACGATGGTGATGCAAAAGTTATCAGAAATGCTGGTGGTAAAATTCCTTCTGCTTTCGATAGTGTGATGCAAAGTGTTGTAGCATCAGTATACGATCTAAACGCAGACGAAATCTTCCTTATTGGACACCACCGATGTGGTGCTAGTCAATCCAATCCACGCGGAACACTTCAAAAAATATTAGATCGTGGAGCAGCTTCACCAGAAATTTTATCAGCGATTGAATACGCTGGTGTTGATCTTGAAAAATGGTTATTTGGATTCGATGATGTCTGCGATTCAACGCAAGCGAATGTTGATTTAGTAAGAAACCACCCACTAATTCCAAAAGATGTTCCTGTACATGGCTTAGTGATTGACCCTCATACAGGTAAATTGGATGTAGTCGTTGATGGATATAAAGCATTAAATGGTGAGGCAAAATAATTTATTAGACGGAAGGAAGTTATTAGATATGAATAGAAAAGAAGCTACGCAAAAAATTATGGATGCGAAAATTGCAAAAGGTTTAACATGGGAAGAAATTTCAAAGGTAAGTGAAAACTCTGAGACTTGGGTTGTAACTGCATTATTAGGACAAGCTACAATGACTCGTCCAGAAGCAGAAAAAGTAGGTAAACTATTAGAGTTAGATGAAGATGTAGTTCAAGCATTAACAGTTGTTCCACTTCGAGGTGAAGTAATGCAAATGCCTCCTACGGACCCAATCTTATATCGATTATATGAAATGATGTTACAATATGCACCAACTCTTCGAGAATTAATCCTCGAGAAAGTCGGAGAAGGTGTTATGAGTGCAATTAACTTTAACCTAGGCGTAGACACACAAGAAGATCCTAAAGGTGGCGACCCACGTATCGTTATTACACTTAACGGTAAATTCCTACCATTCCGTACATGGTAATTAATTAAATTCAATAAAAAAACCTAATCATATATAATTTTAAACTAAAAAATCCATCCTTTAATCTAACTGGATGGATTTTTTATTTAGATTTTTTTCAAAAAAGGAGAATAATATAAAAAATACTTTTATACCAGTTTTAATATTTTACAATGGCTTATATTTTTTAATTACAAATTCAATGGCATTACCTATTATTATTGGTGGCGTATTTCATTATCAATAGAAGATATTTCAACATTAATACAGCGAACTTTTTTTAGTTATTGTTAAGCACAACAAGGTTTATTGACTTGTTGTGCTTTTTTATTGTGCTAAAAATAGTACAAGACATCCAAAAAGTGATAGAGAATCTCCATAGATATTTGCACAAGTAGCTCTAATGAAAATTTTAATTTTCATTTAATTTTGAATATTGACATGTAAATAAATATTAATTTATTATAATATTAAAAATTATCAAATTTATTTTGTGAATCAAGGGGTGTTTACATTGAAAACTACAAAATGGATGTTGGTAAGTGTACTTACATTAAGTTTAAGCGGCACAATGTTATCTTCAGCAAAGGCAGTAACACTAGATGACCCAACGATTTATGGTGGGTGGAGTGAAGATACGGGTTATTTTACATTACGACAAGATAGTGATATTTCTTCATTTGCTACTGGTAACCCCATACATAGCGCAACGAAAGATTATACTAGAAGAGGTTCAGCAGTTTATGAGCGGGTCATTGCAAACACGACTTGGCCAGGTGTATACCATTATTCTAGAGCTCGTTACGAATCGGCTATTTCTGGTCGTGCAGAAGCAGATAGCGGTCGTGTATGGGGTTTCGGTACAACACAAGCAATTAGCGGTTGGCACCCTGGCGACTTAGGCTGGGTTGCGAAAACGTACTATGGAAAATAAAATACATGAAGAGATAATCAATTGATTATCTCTTTCTTGCAATTTAACGTGATGAAAAAATATATAGTATCCAGTAAGTTTTTGTTACTAACGTTACTATTGTTTACTAGTGCCGCTGCCTTGCTTTATATAATGGACTCAGTTAGCTATACCAATATGATTAACAATGGCTATATCAGCAAAAACGCTGTTGAATTCATTATCAATACAGAAGAGTCTTCGCTAGACATCGACTTAAATGAGCCCTATTTGTTAATGCAATATAAACTAGACAATCCGAAATTAAAATATATCTATATTAACAAATCGGTAAAGTTGCCACCTATAAACTATAACAAACCACCACTAGCAACAGACTATATCATTACAGGTACTGTTTTTCCTGAAGGGGCCCTTTCAAAAAATATGAAAAGCCTTGTTATTGGCCAATTTGCCACACCTGGATCTTATTTGAATAGGGAGGCCTGGTATATATCAAAAACTCAACAAATCAACTTGGCCAATGGAACAAAGTTTATTCTCAATGTAGAGAGTGGAAATCCATATAAATTGATGCAAAAAATGTTCCCTAATACGAGTTATCAACTAATTGAAAATGAAGATAGAGGAACTGCTATATTGAAGTCAAATGTTCTTTTAAATGGATTCTTACTCATTTCTGTACTGTTTGTCATTATTGCGCAAGCCGTGACGGTCTATTATTCCATTCAAAGAAAAAAATCAATTGTGCAAATATTATATTTAGCAGGCGGGAAATGGCACATCATATTTCATAAAGTTTTTATAGCAGAATTCATTGCGCTATTCGTGATAATGTTATTGGAATCTTTAGTATTAATCGCAGTTAACCACTTCTATTCTACTTGGGGTAGTCATTGGTACTACGTAGCTGTTTTCTATATGTTCATAACAATTATAGGGTATTTTTTAGCCTGTCTACTAATGACAAAGTCCTTGATTAAAAAAGGAGTAAGATCATTTTGAATACAACTAGACTGCTACTAAAAAATAAAAAATTGCTTCCGTTGATAATAGGGTTACTATCATTTCTATTTTCTGTCGTTTTATTTGTACTGTTAGTAAATCTAAACATTTCAAAAATAGAAATAAGCTCAGCCAGTAAATTTCATAACTACCACATCTATAAGCTTACGGATAATTTAATAGGTGAAAGGGAAATTGAATTTTTTAAAGATGTAAAAAACTATGATATCCTCAATGATTTTAATAATGATGTACTTAAAAATAATAAAGTGGTCTTTTATAATGCCGTATTGCAGCCAATAGGCTTAAAACAATATCCTCCTGATAAGAAGTTCTCCGCCTTTTATGAATGGGGCTCTACTAATGATATTTATGAGCACGAAGGTGCGTTATATCAAACCACTAAATCGATGCAAGTGACTAAATCTGTATTTGATTATAATGTCGTTGAACTAATCGAAGGACAGTACTTTGATGATTCCGCTTATGTCTACGATGCAGGAAGAAAGGAAATACCTGTAATTCTTGGCTCTGACTATCGTCCATACTATAAGTTGCATGACCAATTAGAGATTCATCATTATTTTGAAAAATTTATTGGGCGAGTAGTAGGCTTTGCAAAGGAAAATTCATTTATTTTCACTAATAATGAGCCGCAGCAAGTACTTAATCGTTATATTCTATTACCTTCCATGTCGCTTTCTGAACAGCCTTCTGAATTGTTACAAAAAACGGAGGTAAAGGAAGTATTCTTTAGGGCACTTCTTTTAAGTAAAATGGGTGGTATTTTAATGACCAACTTAAACGCACTTGAAGTAAGAAAGGAAATTGGAGAGATAGAAAAAGTGACGAATTTCACCGATTATCAAATTATTGGTGCGAATTCGCTATCAGTTAATCTTTTATATAAAATGATTGAAACCAATCAAACACTTATTGTTACAATATCGAGTGTTGTATTTATTTTTATTTTGTGTGCTTTCTATTTGTTCGTTAAAAGCTTTATAACAAGACAATTTGATACGTATTTAGTGTTTATTATGAGTGGTGTTACAAATCATAAAATCAAAAAAAATATTCAACTTGAATTTTCAATCCTCAATGGCATGAGTATAGGATTGGCATTGTTATGCACTGTTTTATTTATGCAAGACACTACGATACTATCTATTTTAGTAATTGCCGGGTTCATCGTTTGGTTGGTATTCAATGTCGTTGTTTATCTGTTAGTAAATAACTTATTAGCAACAACGAATATCATTGAAAAGTTAAAGGGTGATTAATATCAAAAGCTTCATTACATTAGATAACATAGCAAAAGCGTATAATGAAAAAACGATATTAAATAACATTAATTTAAAATTCGCCGGTAAACAATTTATCTCTATAAAAGGACCAAGTGGTGTCGGCAAAAGCACATTGCTTAATATTTTAGCAGGACTTGAAAAGGCAGATAGTGGCCAGTACATAATGGATGGTATCGAAATGCATAAGCAAGATCTTAATGAACTCTCGAATATAAGAGGCAGTCGAATCGGCTATATTTCACAATACAACCCAATGATTCGTAACCTCACAGTTCGGGAAAATATACTAGCACCATTAGTATTAGGTAAATATGATAAAAAGCAAAGTACAACCTATAGCGATGAGCTGAGCGCATATTTAAAAATTGACCATTTACTTGATAAAAAAATTGAAAAGCTATCTGGGGGAGAAAGACAGCGGGTAGGGGTCATTAGAGCACTCGTTAAAAAGCCTACATTGTTAATAGCAGATGAGCCTACTGGGTCATTGGACGACGATACGACTAGGTTAGTGTTTAATCTTTTTAAAAGGTTATGTGGCAATGAAACAACGATTGTGATGGCTACTCATAGTCATTTAAGTTCGCAATATGTAGATCAAGAATATTGGATGAGTTCTGGGGGGATTTTATTGGACGCCAAATTGGTGAGCACTAAATAGCCTCTTAATGATTTTAGTGGCATGAGTTCGGTATTGTACTGAACTCATGTTTTAATTTTGCCTTTAGTCAGTTGTCTTTTACATACTTCAAAAACAGTAAAATTCAATGGCAATACACCTATTTTAATTGAAAAACTTTTCATTTGTCATGAATTCATCAAAAAGCATCTAGACGTCCTTCGCGTTTTTTGTTCAATAGGGTGAAAAAATGGTACAATAAAGTTTAGTAAGTTTGACAGACAAAAAGGAAGGTTTTCAATGCCGAATAATCAAACAAAGGCGCTTGTACAAGGCTCGATGATGGTTGCAATGTTTACAATCTTAATGATGATTGCAACGTATATACCAATTATTTTTATCATTGCCTTAATTTTTTCTCCATTACCGATTGCTTGGTATAGTGCACATTACAAGCGTTCCGCATCGATATTTGTAGCAGTTGTTGGCTGTATTTTAACAATGCTAACGAGTGGACTGTTCATGCTACCGTTCGCCTTTATTACGGCTTTACTTGGGGTAGTTATAGGTAATGGAATTCAATTGAAGAAGAGTAAACTTCATTTATTCATGTCAACAGGTGTCGCGGTACTTTTATCGTCAGCGCTTATCTATTTAGCCTTTGTGCAAATAGCGAAAATTAACATCATTGAAATAAGTTTAAAAGTTGCCCGTGATAGCTATGAGCAATCCAATGAGCTTGCTAAAAGTATGACGGGACAATATGCTTTCCAACCTGAAAAATTGGAGGCTACGCTTAGAGCAATGGAGCTAACGGTGCCATCGACTGTAACAATTTCCGCATTTTTAATAGCGTTTATTGTCATTACTTTAAATTTACCAATTTTAAAACGACTAGGTTTAGCAGTCCCGAAATTTCCAGCGTTTCAGCATTTGCGACTACCACGCTCAATTTTATGGTACTACATGATTATTTTGTGTATTAACCTATTTATACGTCCAGAAGCGGGCTCTATGCTAGATGTTATTGTATTAAATGTGTCATATATTTTATGGATGTTATTTATCCTTCAAGGGATAGCGTTTATCCATTATTTCATTGCGACGAAAGGGATGCCGAGCGTGGTGAAATGGGTTGCTACTATTTTAGCCATTCCACTCTCATCATTTATTATTTTACTCGGTATTATCGATTTAGGTTTCGACGTGCGTTCACTTGTGAAAGGGAAGACTAAGGAATAAGGGGCTGATGTAATGGGAACTTTTAGAAAACGACCAATCCGCTATCCGCTTTTTGTTCTTTCCATTTTTGGCATCGTGACGTTCGCGCTTCTTTGTATTTGGAATATCGGAATAGGTTTTGGCTATGGCATAGGCTTTGCGGTGTTAATGGTCTATACTTGGAAAATTGAACAAAATACTTTTGAAGAGACAGAAAAGCATATAGAGTCTATTTCCTTCCGTATGAAAAAGGTTGGAGAAGAGGCTTTGCTTGAAATGCCAATCGGAATTTTACTAGTGAATGAAGAGTACGAAATCGAATGGTCAAACCCATATATGCAAAATGTATTAGACAATGAGTCATTAGTGGGTGAGGGCATCGTCAATATTTCTGATGATATCTATGTACTGATGAAGACCGAGGAGACAAAAGAAGCAACGATAACGCTTCGTGATCGCAAATATCGTGTCTTTTACAAAGAAGAAGAGCGTTTACTTTACTTCTTCGATATTACGGAACAAATCGCAATTGAAAAACAATACTTTGCAGATCGCACCGTCATTGCCATACTATTTGTTGATAACTATGATGAAATCACCCAAGCAATGGATGATCAACCTCGTAGCTTAACCAACACGATGGTCACATCTATCGTCAACGATTGGGCCGCGGAGCATGGCATTTTTGTAAAGCGAATCTCTTCAGATCGTTTTTTAGCGGTGTTAAATGAGTCCATTTTAACGGAACTAGAAAAAAAGAAATTTACTATTTTAGATACGATTCGTGAAAAGACAGCACAAAAAAATCTGTCGCTAACGCTTAGTATTGGCGTCGGTGCAGGTTCTTCTTCATTAGTGGAACTTGGTGAGCTAGCTCAATCAAGCCTAGACCTCGTATTAGGTCGTGGCGGGGATCAGGTAGCTATCAAGCAACCTACTGGAAAGCTCAAATTTTACGGTGGGAAAACCAACCCTGTAGAAAAACGTACACGCGTAAGAGCACGCGTAATCTCACATGCATTACGTGATTTAATACAAGACAGTGACCAAGTGTTTGTAATGGGACATAAAAACCCGGATATGGACTCAATCGGCGCATCTGTCGGGGTCCGCAAAATGGCACAAATGAATGATGTAAAAGGCTATGTTGTGATTAATTTTGATGAATTAAACGGCAGTGTAACACGTTTAATGCATGAAATTGAAACGAAATCCGACTTCTTTGAGCATTTCTTAACGCCAGAAGAAGTTGCCGGGAAAATGACGGAGAAATCTTTACTCATTATAGTAGATACGCATAAGCCTAATTTAGTCATTGATCCACATTTATTAAAGCTTGCGGAAAAGGTAGTCGTCATCGACCATCACCGTCGTAGTGAAGACTTTATTGAAAATCCAACACTCGTCTATATGGAGCCTTATGCTTCCTCTACAGCTGAACTTGTAACAGAATTACTAGAGTATCAGCCAAAACGAGCAAAAATTAATATGCTAGAGGCGACAGCCTTATTAGCCGGCATTATTGTTGATACAAAGAGTTTCACACTGCGCACAGGTGCACGGACGTTTGAGGCAGCTTCGTATTTACGAACAAATGGGGCCGATACGGTTTTAGTACAAAGGCTTTTAAAAGAAGACATTATTACGTACATTGAACGTTCAAAAATTGTGCAAACGGTCAAATTCGTCAAACCAGGCATTGCGGTAGCTGTCGGTGAAGATGCTAAAATTTATGATTCTGTGTTAATTGCACAAACAGCTGACATTTTATTAACGATGAAAGATGTGAATGCATCGTTCGTTATTGCCCATCGCTCTGATGGTAAAATCGGTATTAGTGCAAGATCACTAGGAGAAGTAAATGTACAGCTTATCATGGAAAGGCTTGGCGGTGGCGGGCATTTAACTAATGCAGCTTGCCAAATCGACGCACTTTCTATAGATGAGGTAAAAAAATATTTGGAAGAGGCCATATATGAGGTACTCGAAGGGAGTTCTGAATTATGAAAGTAGTATTTTTAAAAGATGTAAAAGGTAAAGGCAAAAAAGGGGAAGTTAAAAATGTAGCAGATGGCTATGCACAAAATTTCCTAATTAAAAACGGCTACGCTGCAGAAGCGAATGCACAAGCAATGAGCCAATTAGAAGGGCAAAAGAAATTAGAACAAAAAAATGCGGCTGCAGAATTAGCTGAAGCACAAGCTTTAAAAGAAAAGCTAGAAGCCTTAACTGTTGAATTAAAAGCAAAATCAGGTGATGGCGGTCGCTTATTTGGTTCAGTTTCGACAAAACAAATTGCTGAAGCACTTCAAAAAGTACATGGCATTAAAATCGATAAACGTAAAATGACTTTACCTGAAGGCATCCGTGCACTAGGCTTTACAAATGTACCTGTAAAACTACACCACGAAGTTTCAGCAACATTAAAAGTGCAAGTAACGGAAGAATAAGGGGCGACTATCCATGAATGAACCGATGATAGACCGCGTTCCACCGCATAACCGGGAAGCGGAGCAATCGGTTATCGGTGCCATTTTTCTAGAACCACAGGCACTAATCACGGCATCGGAAATACTGCTAGCCGATGATTTTTACCAAAACGCACATAAAAAGATTTTTGAAACGATGCTGCGTTTAAGTGATCAAGGAAAAGCGATAGATGTTGTAACAGTTACTGAGGAATTATCAGCAAAAAAAGAGATTGAGGATGTTGGCGGGCTATCGTATTTACTAGAGCTCGCCAATGCTGTCCCTACGGCGGCAAACATTGCTCACTATGCTAAAATTGTTGAGGAAAAAGCGCTATTACGCCGTTTAATCCGTGTAGCTACAAAAATAGTGGAAGATGGCTACACACGTGAAGACGAAGTAGAAGCACTACTTGGCGAAGCAGAAAAGAAAATGATGGAGGTCGCCAACCGCAAAAACGCTGGCGACTTTAAACATGTAAAAGACGTTTTAGTAGAAACATTCGATAATATCGAGCAGTTGCAATCACGTAAAGGTGATGTCACAGGTATACCGACAGGATTCCGCGACTTAGACAATATTACAGCTGGTTTCCAACGCAATGATTTAATCATCGTTGCAGCCCGACCTTCTGTAGGGAAAACGGCCTTTGCGCTAAACGTTGCCCAGAGTGTTGCTGTACAAGCACGTGAAAATGTTGCCATCTTCTCATTGGAGATGGGAGCAGAGCAACTAATCATGCGTATGCTATGTGCTGAAGGAAATATTGATGCACAAGTTTTACGTACAGGTGCTTTAACAACCGAAGATTGGGGTAAACTAACGATGGCAATGGGAAGTTTATCGAATTCGGGTATTTTTATTGATGATACACCCGGTGTACGTATCAATGAAATTCGAGCAAAGTGTAGACGTTTAGCACAAGAGCATGGACTAGGAATGATTCTAATCGATTACTTACAGCTTATTCAAGGTAGTGGTAAGCCAGGTGAAAACCGTCAACAGGAAGTATCTGAAATTTCACGTTCGTTAAAAGGATTAGCGCGTGAATTAAAGGTACCTGTTATTGCATTATCTCAGTTATCACGTGGTGTAGAACAACGTCAAGATAAGCGACCAATGATGAGTGACTTGCGTGAATCAGGAAGTATTGAGCAGGATGCCGATATTGTTGCCTTCTTATATCGTGATGATTATTACGATAAAGAGTCCGAGAGTAAAAATATGATTGAAATTATAATCGCTAAACAGCGTAACGGTCCAACAGGAACAGTTACACTTGCTTTTAAAAAGGAATTCAATAAATTTATTAACGTGGATTGGTCACAAATGCCACCACCACCTCCACGTGATTAGTAATATTTATCTAAAAAAGAGATAATATTCATACCATTCCGTCATTAAACACGAACGTTAAATCATAGTAATTGATTTTATGTTCGTGTTTTTAATTACTTTTTGTTGACGAGTCGTTTCTAACATTGTTACAATAATTTACGGCTTGATTAATGAGATACAATATGTATCTAACGGAGGTGCTGATTATGACATCAGTTGTAGTTGTAGGAACACAGTGGGGAGACGAAGGAAAAGGTAAAATTACAGATTTCCTTTCACAAAAGGCAGATGCAATCGCGCGTTTTGCAGGTGGCGATAATGCAGGCCATACCATTAAAATCGATGGTGAAACATATAAACTCCATTTAATTCCATCAGGTATTTTCTACAAAGAAAAAACTTCTGTAATGGGAAATGGGATGGTAGTTAATCCAAAGTCGCTTGTAACAGAGTTAAAAGGACTTCAAGAGCGAGGCATTAATACAGATAATCTTCGCATTTCAAATCGTGCCCATGTCATTTTGCCATATCATATTAAACAAGATATTGCAGATGAAGAAAGCCGTGGCGATAATAAAATCGGTACAACGTGCAAAGGAATCGGACCATGCTATCAAGATAAAGTAGCACGTATCGGTATCCGTATGGCTGATTTATTAGATAAAGAAGTATTCGAAGAAAAACTACGTCATAATTTAGCAATTAAAAATAAATTGTTTGAGAAATTTTATGAAGTTGAAGGAATTACATTCGAAGAAATTTTCGAGGAATATTACGGTTATGGACAAGAAATCGCAAAATATGTGACGGATACTTCAAAAATTTTAAATGATGTTATAGATGAGGGTGGCAAAGTATTATTTGAAGGCGCACAAGGTATTTTACTTGATGTCGATCAAGGAACATATCCTTTTGTTACTTCTTCAAACCCTGTTGCTGGTGGTGTTGCCATTGGTTCGGGCGTTGGTCCATCTAAAGTTACAAGTGTTATTGGTGTATGTAAAGCTTATACGTCACGTGTAGGCGATGGCCCGTTCCCAACGGAATTATTTGATGAAGTGGGTCAACAAATTCGTGAAGTGGGTCGTGAATACGGTACAACAACTGGACGCCCTCGCCGTGTAGGCTGGTTTGATACGGTTGTCGTTCGCCATTCACGCCGTGTAAGTGGTATTACACATTTATCACTAAATTCTATTGATGTTTTATCGGGCTTAGAGACAGTGAAAATCTGTACAGCTTATAAATATAAAGATGAAACAATTACAGAGTACCCAGCAAATCTTCATATTATTGAACAATGTGAACCGATTTATGAAGAGCTTCCAGGCTGGTCAGAAGATATTACAGGCTGCCGCACATTAGAAGAGTTACCAGAGAATGCACGCCGTTACGTTGAACGTGTAAGTGAATTAACGGGCATTCAAATTGCTACCTTCTCTGTAGGCCCTGGTCGCGAACAAACAAACGTGTTAGTGGATATTTGGGAAGCATAATAAAGAGGCGGGAACAAATTTTCAAAAGAGAGAAAATAAAACCTTAGCTATTCTTACTATTGCTATAAATAAAAAATTAGAAGTGAGCACTAGTTGTTGGTAGCGAAGGCGGCGACTCCTGTGGGAACGCACAAAACGTAAGACGCAACAAGCCGCGCGCAAGCGAGGGTTGCGGCTTACGTTGTGCCCACGGAAAGCGTCCGCCGTAGCGGACAACAACGGTAATAGCAAAAAGTGTTAGATTGATTTGAGTCAATCTAACACTTTTTCTTTTTTATCTAAGCTGTGCTTTTTAGTGAATATCCTTCTTCTTGAAGCGACCACCTTTTACTTCGGCAATATTTCCTATTGCCAGAAATGCATGGTCGTCTATTTCAGCGACAATTGTTTTCAATTTGGATTCTTCTAAGCGCGTTATAACAGTAAAAATTACTTTTTTGTCATTGCCAGTATAGGCACCCTCACCGTGAAGAAAAGTAACCCCACGACCAAGTCGATCCATGATCGTTTGACCAATTTCATCAATCTCATCACTAATAATATAAACAGATTTCGATTCTTCCATCCCTTGTATGACAATATCAATCATTTTATAGGCGATATAGTAAGCCATAATCGAATACATTGCTTGTTCCCACGTAAAAACAAACCCTGCTACGGTAAAGATAAGAAGATTAAAAAACATAATAATTTCCCCTACCGAGAATGGAGACTTTCGATTAAATAAAATAGCTAAAATTTCAGTTCCATCTAAAGAACCGCCATAACGGATAACGATACCAACGCCAATGCCTAAAATCATACCTCCGAAAACAGTGGCGAGTAATGTGTCGGTTGTAAATGGTTCGAGATTATGTAAGAAGATTGTTGTAACGGAGAGGACTGTGATGCCAAGCCCCGTAGAAAGGGCAAAAGTTTTTCCAATCTGTTTATAGCCTAAAAAGATAAAAGGTAAGTTCAAAACGAAGATGAATATGCCTAGGGGTAAGCTTAATAAATGGGAGGTGATAATGGATACACCAACGATTCCACCATCCATAATGTGGTTGGGTACTAAAAATAGCTCTAGTCCTAATGCCATAATGATAGCGCCGATTGCAACCATTATCGTTCTGGTGGTAATTTTCCGAACTGTATTCTTTTTTTGTAGCTTTGCTTTTGATACCTTCAATGAGGTTTGTGAATCAATCAATTCTATCGCTCCAATCAACTAGTCTCTTACTTTATTTTATCGAAATATTTAAAAAGTAAAAAGCAATATGTTTACGACACCTTCAAAATAAAATAAAAAGGATAATATTTCATAATTTTTAATATAAAGAAAATTGGGTGGGTTCTGTAAATAATAGGGATTATGTAACAATTAGTAGAGAAATAATACATTTTCATTACAAAAAGGATAAAATATTCAAACAACATTTTCTTTATGATACATTAAAGTGGTGCAAAATTCTTTGTGGGTAATTAATCCTATGTTAGGTTAAAGTTGGAAGGGGCTTTATTGATGAGTTCGTCTTGGAATAAAAAAGAAGAAAACAATCGATCCACCTACAATTTTTCTTCTTTAAAAAAAGTATCAATTATTGCAGTATTAATGGCAAGTTTCGCAATAAACGTGGGCTTTACAAAAGAAAATAATCATAAAGAAGCATTAAATAAAATTTACCATGTCTATGTAGATAATAAATATATGGGCGCTGTATCTGATGATAAAGCTGTTCGCGAAATTATCGCATCAAAAGAACAACTAGCGAGTAATCAGTATAAAGACTTACGAATTGATGCGAACTCTGCGGTGAAAATCATACCAGAGCAAGTGTTTAGCAATGAAACGAAAGATGCAGAAACATTAGCAAACTTAGAGCAAACATTAGTAGCGCAAGCACCTGCTTTTACTTTATTAGTAGATAATAAGCCAATCGCTTACTTAAAAGATGCAGCTGCTTACGAAGAAACAATTCGTATGCTTAAGCTACAATATGTTTCACCACAGCAGTTAGATGATTTACTGGCTAATCAACAATCTTTAAATGAATTACCGGCTTTGCAATCGGGAGAATCACGCCTGTTAAATATTACGTTTAAACAAGATATTTCAGGTGTCAGTGAAAAAGTAGAACCAAAAAATATCGTTTCACCTGAAGAAGCAGTAAAATATTTAATGACAGGCTCTCTAGAGCAAGAGTTATATAAAATTCAATCAGGTGATGTTTTAGGCGCAGTCGCTAAAAAACATAACTTAACAACGGCTGAATTAATGGCATTAAATCCTGGTCTGACAGTAGATACCGTGTTACAAATAGGACAAGCACTCAATGTAACTGTTGCAAAACCATTTGTAACAATTGAGGTAAAACAAGAAAAGAAAATTACAGATACAATTGCATTTAAAAAAATAATTGAAGAAGACCCTACGATGTATAAAGGAGAGACCGTTATTAAGCAGCAAGGCGTGAACGGTAAAAAAGAAACGTCGTACTTAATCACTGCTGAAAATGGCGCTCGAACGTCAAAAGTAGCTTTAGAAGAAACCGTCTTACAACAACCAGTCGATCAAATTGAAGTTGTAGGGACAAAAGTCGTTTCTTCTCGAGGAACGGGTGACTTCGCTTGGCCAACAGTAGGGGGCTATATTTCAAGTGGTATGGGGCAACGTTGGGGTGCCAACCATCGTGGAATTGATATTGCTCGACCTAGTAACTACAATATACTAGCTGCAGATAATGGTGTCGTAGTAGCAGCTGGTTTTTCAGGCAGCTATGGTAATCGCATTGTTATTAATCATAATAATAGCTATACGACGCTTTATGGACATTTATCTTCCATTAAAGTTAGCGTTGGACAAGTAGTTGAAAAAGGTTCTGTTATTGGGATTATGGGCTCTACAGGAAATTCAACAGGTACACATTTACACTTTGAAGTTGAGAAAAATGGTGAGCTTGTCAATCCATTATCATATGTAGGTCAGTAATGTACTGAATTCAGAGGGGTTTTTTACCCAGGCTGAATCAAGTTAAGCCTTTGCGGATGTCATTAGATTTTAAGTGGAGCTTTTTAAGCAAACTTGAAAATTCTGGGAGATATAATACTAGGGCGTAATGGATCTTTTTTAAAAGGCAGTCCAATAGTGGGCTGCCTTTTTGTATAGTAGATTCAAAACGACGATATTTCCCGAGAAATAATTGTCGAAATAGGGAAACTGTTCGTGAATAATGCATGGAAGCTAAAAGCATGTTAGAGTTAAGAGTAGTAACTTTACAAATACACATTGTTTAGAATAGATGAATAGCGAAAGGGAGAGAATATATGAGCAAAACGATATTAGTTGTTGACGATGAAAAACCAATCGCAGATATTTTACAGTTTAATTTAATTAAAGAAGGCTACAAAGTAATTTGTGCTTACGATGGAGATGAAGCGTTAGAAAAGGTTGAAGAAGAGCAACCAGATTTAATGCTGTTAGATATAATGTTACCAAAAAGAGACGGTATGGAAGTTTGCCGAGAAATTCGAAAAAAATATGATTTTCCTATCATTATGTTAACCGCTAAAGGATCTGAGATTGATAAGGTGTTAGGGTTAGAAATGGGCGCGGATGATTATGTAACAAAGCCTTTTAGTACACGAGAGCTTATCGCGCGTGTGAAGGCAAATATGCGTCGCCTGCAAGTAGTAGCACCTGCAGCTGAGGAAGAAGCAGAAGCATCAAATGAAATTGTAGTAGGATCTCTTGTTATTCAGCCGGACGCCTATCAGGTAATGAAGCGTGATGAAGCCATTGAACTGACACATCGAGAGTTTGAATTACTACATTATTTAGGGAAACATATTGGACAAGTGATGACGCGTGAGCATCTTTTACAAACTGTATGGGGCTACGATTATTTCGGTGACGTGCGTACAGTCGATGTAACGATTCGTCGACTTCGTGAAAAAATCGAGGATAATCCAAGCCATCCAGCGTGGATTGTCACTCGTCGTGGCGTAGGGTATTATTTACGAAATCCTGAACAGGAGTAAAGGGAATGCAAAAAGTAAGCTTCTTTAAATCAATTCATGTCAAGCTTGTACTTATTTATATTTTGCTAATCATGTTAGCATTACAAATTATAGGAATCTATTTTGCCAAGCAATTAGAGGAAAATTTAAAAAGTAATTTCCAAGATTCTATTTTTCAGCGTGTAGATTTGATGCAATATAGCATTCGTGAAGAAATTTTAAAAGAGCGCGATGAAAGTATGCCTTCACTTGAGGAAAGTCTGAAATCGATTGTAAAGGAATTTTCAACAGGGTTGAAGGATGTTTCAACGGGTGACATTTTAGAAATTCGCGTAATTGATAGTAGACAGCGTATACTTGCAACTTCAGAAGTAGATAATCAAAGTTTAATTGGACAGCGCTCGAATACAGACCTTGTCCGTCGAGCGATATCCGCAGAAACACTGTTTGATATTATAAAACTTGATAATAAAACTAGAAATCGAGTGTGGGTGTTGGCAACGCCAATCCGTGAAGGGGCTGGCCCTGATGATGAAATAATTGGCGTGCTTTATATTGAGGCAAATATCGAATCTGTTTTTGAGCAGATGAATGATATTAACCGTATTTTCTTAGGGGGTACTGCCGTTTCATTAGTCGTTACGATTTTCTTAGGTATTTTAGTGGCTCGTACCATTACCCAGCCTATTGCGGATATGCGAAAACAAGCACAAGCTATGGCAAAGGGTAACTTTTCTCGTAAAGTACGAGTCTATGGAACCGATGAGATTGGTCAGCTTGCCATTACCTTTAATCATTTGACCAATCGTTTGCAAGAGTCGCAGTCGACGACAGAGGCAGAACGGCGTAAACTCGATTCCGTTCTTAGTAATATGACAGATGGCGTTATTGCTACAGACCGCAAAGGACGTATTATACTAATTAATGATCCAGCGTTAGAGTTACTGCACATTTCAAGAGATATTACATTAGGACGTCCAATCGCCTCCGTTTTAGGAATTGATCAGGAGTATAGTTTTGAAGATTTAATCCATATGAATGATGCGATTAATTTGGACTTTAGTACAGCAGATGCACCGTATATTTTACGTGCCAATTTTTCTGTTATTCAAAAGGAAACCGGTTTTATTAATGGGTTAATTACGGTGCTTCATGATATTACGGAGCAGGAAAAGATTGAAATGGAGCGTAGAGAATTTGTTTCGAATGTTTCCCATGAGCTTCGAACACCATTAACAACGATGCGTAGTTATCTTGAAGCATTAATTGATGGTGCATGGAAGGATGACAACATAGCGCCAACATTTTTAAATGTTACACAAACAGAGACCGAGCGCATGATTCGTTTAGTGAATGACTTATTACAGCTATCACGAATGGATAGTAGTAATTATAAATTGAATAAAGATATTGTGTTATTTAACTCATTCTTTAATCGGATTATCGATCGCTTTGAAATGTCTAAATCAGAAAACGTCGCTTTTGAGCGCTTACTGCCAGAGACATCATATTATGTTGAAATTGATACGGATAAGGTGACGCAAGTAATTGATAATGTGATTTCAAATGCTATAAAATATTCGCCAGACGGCGGCAATGTGCGCTTTGGTTTTACCGTCCAAGGAAATATGCTGAAGGTCATGATTTCAGATGATGGCATGGGTATTCCAAAGGAAAATGTAGGACGCATTTTTGATCGTTTTTATCGTGTCGATCGCGCACGAGCACGCTCAATGGGTGGTACAGGTCTTGGATTAGCGATTGCACGGGAAATGATTGAAGCGCACGGTGGGAAGATTTGGGCTGAAAGTGAAGAAGGATACGGGACAACGGTGTTCTTCACATTACCATATGAATTAGATGATTTTGACGAGGCAGGTGAGTGGGAATGAAATATATAGAACCGGTAAAATCGATTGTTTTATTTCTACTCGTTGTGCTAAGTATTGTGCTAACTTTTAGTATCTGGACATATTCGCCTGATTACAATGTAATTGAGCAGACAGAGGGCAAGGAAATTTTAATTGGCACACAAAAGAATGTGGAAGATGTTATTAAGCCATATAAAGCGCTATACAGCATTGACGATAAATTGACTGGAACTGTATCTAATGGTGCAATGAAAGACATTATGAAGGTTTTCGAAGGTTGGAACATTCTTGATTTAGTGCGGGTAAATAATAATATTTCTCCAACCTATATCAATGAAATGATACGTGCGAATAATCGGATGACAGTATTTTTTGCCGGAGAAATTCCTTTTTCAGAGCTTGGTTCAATGTTTAACTTTGATGAAAAAGAGTTACCAGAGACAACATTCAATCGGATTATTATAGATTGGACGAATTACACAAATAAAGAAGTACAGTTGTACTTCGTTAGTAGCTCTAATAAATCATTATTACGCTCACATGTAACGATGACAAATATTAATGAATTTGCCAAGGACATTATTGAACCAGCAGAGCTGCAAAGTCCGTATAAAGAAATAGAGCGTGAAGGCTATACTTCACTATACGTTGCGAGTGACAAAATTGAATCTGTAAAATATACGTATTATATGAATGAACTATCACCAGTACTATTTAAAAATGTATTATTCTCAGATCCAAATGTCGTACAACGTAATGTTGAAAGTGCCGCATTTGAAAAATATACAGATGGTTTGTCTCTTATGACGCTTGATACAAGGGCTAAATCATTAACGTATGTCTATCCAACTGCAGAAAGTAGCGAACGTGTTGAGCCATCGAAACTCTTCCAGGATAGTTTTGAATTTATCAATGAGCATGGGGGCTTTACAGGTGATTACCGCTATGTATCAAGCAACCCAAGTAAAAATCAAATTGATTATCAGCTTTATTTACAAGGGTTCCCTGTCTATAGTGATCAAACAACTACACGTATTACAACGCAATGGGGAGATAATCGTATTTTCCGCTATCGACGTCCATACTTCTCTTTAGACATATCGGAAAAAGAGATTAAAGAGCTACCGTCTGGAACGGAAATCGTTGAAAAAATTCAAAAGCTCAATAATATTGTTTTATCTGATATAGATGAACTATCCATTGGCTATTATTTAACGCAAGATGAAAATCTAAAATTATTTACATTAGAACCGAGCTGGTTTATTATTCGTAATGGTTCGTGGATTTTACTAACACCTGAAATGCTTGGGGGTGTAAAAAATGGATTGGAATAGAACAAAATCCATTTTTATTGTCGTCTTTTTAATATTAAATATTTTCTTATACTCATTGTATGTGAATCGTTACAATGAGGCGCAAAGCGTAGAGGTAACAGGGGAGAAAACAATTGATGCCCGTTTAAAAGAGGATAATATTACGTATGGCGTGTTGCCGCATAGTGTAGACTCTGCTACGTATATTAAAGGCAAAGTTCATATTTTTACGGCTGCTGATTTTACCGACTCTAATCAACAAGTAAGTTTTGTAGATGGAAAATTTGAAGGAAAAGAGGCGCACGTAGATTTAGTAAATCCCATAAAATTGCGCAATGTCAATGATGATGCAAGCTTCACAGAATTTGTAGAGGCAAATATTAAAGAAGGTGCTTCCTATGGATTATGGAAGGTCAATCGTGATGAACGTTTCGCCATCTTCTTTCAAAAAACAAATAATCGAATGCTCTATTACAATAAGAGTGGTCTGTTAAGAATACAATGGAATGCCAATGATGAAGTGACGATGTATGAGCAAACGAAGCTAGACAATATCGAGGAAGTGGAGCAACAACAAAGTGTGCTGCCACCGATTCAAGTCATTCAAGCTTTATACGCTAAAGGGCTTTTAAAACCAGATTCGCATGTTGAGCATATGCAGCTGGGCTATTCTACACTTGTCTACTTAACGCAAACGCAAGTATTGTTGCCAACATGGGAAGTTCGCGTAAAATTATCAGACGGTGAAATAGAAGAGTATTTTGTAGATGCTGTAAAAGGTATGATTATAGAAATACAAGAAGACAAGCAAGAGGTTGAAGAAGAAGACTGGGGAGTTTAATGATGCGATTTAGTGTTTTAGCAAGTGGTAGTACAGGGAATTCGATTTATGTAGAGAACGATAATCATGCATTCATTGTCGATGCTGGTTTAAGTGGCAAAAAGATGGAACAGCTCTTCGCAAAAATCGACCGTGATATGAAACAGCTAAGTGGCATTTTAGTTACACATGAGCATAGTGATCATATTAAAGGAATTGGCGTATTGGCACGTAAATATAATGTGCCAGTATATGCAAATGCAAAAACGTGGCAAGCGATGGATGGACTTGTAGGAGATATTCCTATAGAGCAACGTTTTGAATTTGCAATGGAAACGGTGAAGCATTTTGGTTCATTAGCTATTGAATCCTTTGCTGTATCACACGATGCCGCAGATCCGATGTTTTATTCATTTCATGAAAATGATCGTAAACTCGTGATTATTACGGATACAGGCTATGTTAGTGACCGTATGAAAGGCATTATTCGTGGCGCAGATTCCTTTGTGTTTGAAAGTAATCATGATGTCAATATGCTACAGATGGGACGTTATCCATGGTCGATCAAGCGTCGTATTTTGAGTGATGTAGGACATGTCTCGAACGAAGATGCAGCGATTGCTATGAGCGAGGTAGTGTTTGAAAAGCCAACAAATATTTATTTATCACATTTAAGTAAAGATAATAATATGAAAGAGCTTGCGCGCATGAGCGTTACACAAACTTTGCAATCTTGTGGCATTATTGCAGGTGAGTATGTCCATTTATTAGATACGGATGCTGAGGAGCCAACAAAACTAGTAACGGTTTAGTAAGGCAACAAATGATGATCAAAATTAAAATACAGAAAGGCTGTTCAGTGCATTATTTGTTAATGCATTGAACAGCTATTTTTTATACCCATTTTATTTATTTTTCATGTGATTTTAATGTTTGAATCGTATGATAAAGGCAAGAATTAAGTAGATAGCAGTTTTAGAAAGGATGAGAAACATGAGTTATTTTAACGACGATGATAAAAACAGTGATTTTCTAAATAATGATGAAGTGCAGAAATCACCTCTTCAGGAGAGACTTGAACGCGAGGAAAAAGAAATGCAAGAGAAGCGTTCAAAAAAGAAAGGCAGCAGCAATGGCGGAGGTAAAGGTGGTTATTTCTTCAGTGGCCTTGTTGGGGTTATTATTGGTGCCTTGCTTGTTTGGCTGATGCTTCCTGGACTTGTCAATCAAATGCCAGGAACAACTTCAAGCAGTACAGGTAAAAATGACACAACCATCAACCAAGTAGCGACCGAAGTAACAACTGATGTCACTAGTGCCGTTGACAAGGCATCAGGTGCTGTCGTAGGGATTACAAATATTCAAGAAGTAGCAAGCGGCGGTTTTTGGAATCAACAAACGACAGAAGATACAGCAACGGGAAGCGGCTCAGGTGTTATTTATAAGGTAGATGGAGACAAAGCCTTTATCGTCACAAATAATCACGTAATTGAAGGCGCTAAACAATTAGAAGTTACAATGCAAGATGGCTCAAAAGAACAGGCACAATTAGTCGGTAGCGATGTTTGGACAGACTTAGCTGTCATTTCAATCAGTTCAAAGGATGTTAAAACAGTTGCGACATTTGGTAACTCTGATGTACTAAAACAAGGTGAAACAGTCATTGCAATTGGGAATCCATTAGGCTTAGAATTTTACGGCTCAGTAACAACAGGGGTGGTATCAGGTAAAGATCGTTCTGTACCAGTTGATTTAAATGGGGACAAAGTGGCAGATTGGCAACAAGAAGTTTTACAAACAGATGCGGCCATCAACCCTGGTAACAGTGGTGGTGCACTAGTGAACTTAGCTGGTGAATTAGTCGGCATCAACTCCATGAAAATTGCTGAATCATCTGTAGAAGGTTTAGGCTTCTCAATTCCAATTAATTCAGCGATTCCAATTATTGAGGAATTAGAGAAAAACGGTGAAATGAAACGTCCAACAATGGGTATTTCATTAGTTGATTTAACAGACGTACCAGCATTCTATCAACAACAAACTTTAAAATTACCACAAGATGTAACAACAGGTGTTGTCATTACAGATGTAGTTGCAAACTCTCCAGCTTCAAAAGCAGGCGTGCAACAATATGATGTAATTGTTGAAATGGATGGCGAAAAAATCGAAACGTCTATTGATTTACGTAAACATTTGTACAACGACAAAAAAATTGGCGACAAATTAACAATGAAAGTCTACCGCCAAGGTAAATTAGTTGAAGTAACATTAACATTAACAAATAGCGATTCTTTATAATAACAGTATCAAGTCTGAGCAAAGAGGAAAAGTGTTAGATTGACTTTCATCAATCTAACACTTTTTTTACTTTGCCGTTGATGTCCGCTACGGCGGGCGCTTTCCGCGGGCACACACGTAAGCCGCAACCCTCGCTTGCGCGCAGGTTTGTTGCGTCTTACGCTGCGTGCGTTCCCGCAGGAGTCGCCGCCTTCGCTACCATCAACTAGTACTTCTTCTAATTTTATATTCTTGCAAAAGAAACAATCTAAGATTCTGTCTAGAAGACAGTTGCTAGCCTCAATTTTTTAATTAAACAAGGACAAAATGCTTTGCTTTGCATTTGACAATTATTAAATACAGGTGTGGATAACTAGATATTTGTGAATAACTACTTTACACAACAGAAAGTGTGTAAAAGCCTTCCTTTCCTACGCGCTATTCCTTTGTTACAATAGATTGTGGATAACATAGACCGAATTGTGAATAAGTTTGTGGAAATTTCGGAAAATAAGGAGACACGAAAAAATGGAAAAATACAGTTGTGAAAAGCATATAGATCACGCTTTAGACATGTTTGTCGCGGAGCAAAAAGTATTCCCAATAATGGATAAAGTAGAAGAGCAAAAAAAGTTATCCACAAAATGTAGTTACTGTGAACAGCCAGCAGAATATATTGTATCAAGTAAATAACTTTACACAATATATAGAAAACGCTTGTGGATATGTTGATAACTTTTGTGGATAATTTGTTTGTAAATGAAATGTAAAGGTGGATAACGTGTGAATATAACAATTGTATCAGTCGGAAAACTAAAAGAAAAGTACTTAAAAATGGGGATCGACGAATACGTAAAACGGCTCGGTGGCTACGCAAAAATGGAGTTAATTGAAGTGCCTGATGAAAAAGCACCAGAGCAACTAAGTGAGGCTGAAATGGAAATCGTCAAGAAAAAAGAAGGCGAACGCATCCTTGCCAAACTGAGCCCAGACACATACGTTATCGCCCTTGCTATAAACGGCAAAATGAAAACATCTGAAGAAATGGCAGCCGATATTGAGTCATTAATGACTTATGGAAAAAGTAAAATTGCCTTCGTTATAGGTGGTTCACTCGGCCTACACGACGACGTCCTCAAACGTGCCGACGAAAAACAATCATTTGGCAAAATGACACTACCACACCAATTGATGAAGCTCGTCTTAATTGAGCAAATATATCGTAGTTTTCGCATTATGAAGGGTGAACCGTACCATAAGTAAGTGCGGTTAATAAAAAAGAAGGGACCTAAAAGTAGGTTCCTTCTTTTTTTATTTTCTCAACAAGTTTTTGTAATTGTTTTGGAAAGTATCGACTTTAAGTTGAGTAAGATTCACACAGCGTTCGATAGTCGTTGTTTTACTTAATACCACATCATTCATCGCCGAAAACACTTCCCCTTTCTTTAATTGCTTTAATTATCGGGGCACGCTGCTCGCTTAATGTAGCATACATACTATAGGCACGCATTTTTTGACGAGTATATTCATTTTCATCATGTATATAAATTGGTATGCCTTGTTTGAAAATTTGCATCGTAAAAACGGTATCGATTTGTTTTAAATCAATTAAATCTACTTCCCGATTTGCGACCAAAGCCAAATCGCCAGACAGTAAAAAACGTTCATAAGATGATAGAGGTTGTTTACTAAAATACGCAAGATCGATATCACTTTCGTCACGCACAGTACCTTTTGCGAAGGAACCAAACAAAATAATAAAATCTGGATTAATCTGCTGCTTAATCGTTTCAATCAACTGTTGCTGTAAATCTTCCGTTAACATCCTCATCACCGTCCTTTTCTTTATTATAAACGTTGGCGAAAAAAAACGCACTTATACTTACTACTGAGAACCTTCTCGTAAGTAAATGCGATTGTTATACGTTTTAGGGACATTTATATTATTTCGAAGGGTGAACCGTACCATAAGTAAGTGCGGTATTGTGAGGGTGTAAAAAAGCTAGTCAAGACTTTTCAACAAAGCTTGCCTAGCTGATCTTTTAGAATGAGATGTTTTAATAATATAATTTTTTTGTCTTGTAATGATTAAGGATAAGCAGATATTTAGATACTATTCTTATTTTAGTGGCTTAATGTATCGATTTCGAGAGTGAATTCCATATTTTTTCTTTTCTCTTCAGAATACGGCCAAATTTGGTTGGCTTTTTGGACTAGAATTTTTAATTGGTCGTTATCAATATTTTCGCCCTTAATGTGTAAGTTAATGGCTAACTTATATCCATCTTGTTCATCTTCTAACAATTGAACATGAGCTGTAACTTGTGATGCCAAATTCACTCTTTCCTTATTCGCTACTATTTGTAGAGCATTATCAAAACATGTGGCGTATGCTGCTGCGAATAATTGTTCTGGATTTGTAACTTGCTCTAACGCCTCATCTCTATCAGTTCCTGGTATAGCGGTAGACATATTAATAACACCGTCTGATGATTTAACTTTTCCCTCTAATCCCCCATACGTGGTTGCAGTTGAACTATATAGAATTTCAGACATCTAATTCATCTCCTTAATTAATGGTCATAACTATAATGATTATTCCCTTTAGATGTCTTTTTATGTATAAAAAATGATGGAAACCTTCGAAAAATGCTAAAGATTAATTTGAATAAGTTTAGGGACAAAAGAGTTAAAAAGATATGCATATACTATAAATTTGATGAAGTAAGTGTCAGGCACTATGAAAAGTGCCTGACACTTTTTTGTTTTATCCGAGGTAGATAGGGTATTAACCATCATAAGCAAGTTATTTAGCAAAAGGCATTATAGGAATAATCGAAAGGGAAAGGAGTTATTGCCAACATGTTATTAAATAAAAAGTTAGTATTGGTTTTTAGTATAATCGTCGTCTGCCTTTTGTCTGGTTGTGCTGAGAAGGAGAAGCTTGAAGACGGAGCTGAACTGATAAATAAAAATCAATTTGTATTTGCTACTTCTGGTGAATTTAAGCCATTTAGTTATATGAATGACGATCTTACAATGTCAGGCTTTGATATTGAGGTTGGAGAGGCGATTGCAAAGGAAATGGGCCTTGAGCCGGTTCAAAAACGAATCAAGTTCAAAGGAATTGTAGAAGGGGTGAAAACAGGACGAGCAGATGCCGCAGTTGCGAGCCACACGATTAACCCACAGCGTAGTAAACATGTATCTTTCTCTACCCCATATTATTATTCGGGACCGAAAATTTTTACTAGACCAGATAGTAACATTAAGACTGTCGAAGATTTAAAGGGAAAGGAAGTTGCTGTTGCTAAAGGGTCAACATATGCCGATACAGCTTCCCAGTATACAGACAAAGTCAAAACATATGACAGCGATATTACAGCCTTAAAGGCGTTGAGCAGTGGACGACATGATGCGGTCATCACTGATTTTGTGACAGGGAAAACTGCTGAAAAGGAAGGATTTAAGATAAAAGGGCAGCAATTAATTAATCGCAGTGAACAAGCGATTGTGCTCCCTCAGGATAATCCAAAACTATTGAAGCGAATAAACGAATCCTTGGAAAAACTCCGGGAAGATGGGACACTGACACAAATCAGTATTAAATATTTTGGTGAGGATATAACGAAAAAACCGGAATAAACTAATGCTATAAAAAGAAAGGAAGTAGTACTTTGCCAAGTTTTTCGCATTTTTTTAACATACTCATAGAAACAAAAGGTGTATTCTTTAAAGCGATGCTTATAACCTTAGAGCTGACGGTGGTTTCTATCTTACTTGGAATCATCATTGGACTTGTCTTTGCCTTATTTAAAATTTCTAATATAAAAATTTTACAATATATTTCAAATGTTTATGTCTATTTAGTCCGCGGTACACCGCTAATTGTTCAAATATTTATCCTTTACTTCGGAATTAGCGGTATTTTCCTGCTACCTGATTTTTGGGCTGCTTCACTTGCTCTCGCGTTACATAATGGAGCATATATTTCAGAAATCCTGCGCGGAGCAATTCAATCAGTTGATAAAGGTCAGTTTGAGGCAGGACGTTCTTTGGGCATGAACAAGACATTGACATTAAGAAGAATTATTCTGCCACAGGCATTCCGACGTGCATTACCGCCTTTAGGCAATCAATTTATCATCAGTTTAAAAGATTCTTCGTTAGCCGCATTTATATCCATGAATGAACTGTTTAATGTGGCAACAACACTTGGATCGAATAATTTTGATGAAATGACTTATTTACTCATTGTAGCAGTCTACTACTTATTACTAGTAGCGCTGATGACATTTGTAGTAAATCGAATTGAACTGAAGTTAGCAGTAAGTGACAGATAGGAGCTGAAAAGATTGAACGCCAAGGAAATGATACAAATAAATCAATTGAATAAATCGTTTGGAGACTTGCATGTATTGAAAGGTATCGACATGACAGTCTATGAGAGCGATGTTGTTTGTCTAATAGGATCGAGTGGGTCAGGGAAAAGTACTCTCCTGCGCTGTTTGAACTTTTTAGAAAGAAAGGATAATGGCCGTATTATAATTGAAGGTAATGAAGTCAATCCTAAGACAGATGACCTTAATAAGATTAGGGAAAAGGTAGGTATGGTGTTTCAAAATTTTAACTTATTTCCTCACAAAACCGTGTTAGAAAATATTATTGAAGCACCTATTATGGTAAAGGGTGTAGATAAAGAGAAGGCTATTATTAAAGCAAAAGAATTACTGGGAAAAGTAGGTTTGGAAGATAAGGCCGATGTCTATCCTAGTAAACTATCGGGGGGACAAAAGCAACGGGTAGCGATTGCAAGAGCACTTGCGATGGAACCAGACATTATGCTTTTTGATGAGCCAACATCGGCACTCGATCCTGAGCTTGTGGGAGAGGTTTTAACAACCATGAAAGACTTGGCTGAAGAAGGAATGACAATGGTTGTTGTAACCCATGAAATGGGATTTGCAAAAGAAGTAGCTGATTGGATTGTCTATATGCATGATGGGAAAATTGTGGAACGTGGCACTCCTGAACAATTTTTCAACCATCCGAAAGAGGAAAGAACGCGCGAATTTTTAACGGCGACAATGCTTAAATAATACGAAGAGGTCCTGCCTATTGTAAGGCAGGACTTCTTTGAGTTAAATAGATGATTTTGGGATCTAGGAGTTTCTTATAGTTTTCTGTACATTTGAAAGACTAAATAAGCAAAAAAAAGAACCAAATTTGGTTCTTTTTTTGCTTTATAAAGGGATTTAAGGCGCCTTATATATATATTAAATCCTAAGGATAGGATGGGAATAGAGATATGTTAGTTTAAAATTGTGACCTTTAATTGTTTAACGCCAAAATTGATAGCATCTTGTTGAGAAGGGAAAAAGACATCGATCCGCTTGCCTTTAATGGCACCGCCAGTATCCCCTGCAATGGCTTCACCATAGCCTTCTACGTAAACTTTACTTCCTAATGGAATGACAGATGGATCTACTGAGATGACCTTTGTATTTGGATTTGCTTTAAGGTCAATACCAGTAGCAGTAATACCAGAACATCCCTCACATGAAGCCGTATAAGCTGAAGCTTCCACTATAATTTCCTTAGAAGCCATATTATTTGTTGAAGGAGCGGTTGCTTCCGGTTCATTCTCCTTAGGAACAGTATTACTTGATGGAGCAGTCGCTTCTGGTGCATTCTCCTTTGAAGCACTATTACTCGTTGTTGGAGCACTTGCTTCAGGCTTGTTCTCCATTGCAGTTGCACTATTATTTACGGAAGTTGTCGTTTCATTGGATGTAGGTGCTACAGGTTGAATCGGTTTGTTCGTTACAGCCGTAGTCGTTTTCGCACCATCAATAATCGATAGAATTAAACCTGGATGAATGAGGTCCGTATGTAATTGGTTCCATTCTTTAATTTGCGCAACCGTTACTTGATGATCTCGGGCGATGTCCCATAATGTATCCCCTTGCTTAACGGTATATTGTTGTGCAATGGAAAGGACATCACCTGGATGAATAAGGTTAGTCGTAATATGATTCAACGTTTTAATATTTTCTACAGATGTATGATGTTCACGGGATAAATCCCAAAGTGTATCTCCTTTTTGTACGGTAATTGTGGCAGCTTGAGCATTCGCACCTAAAGTTGCTGAAAGCATTGCAACTGGTACAATTGAAATAATTTTTTTTAGCATTCATTAATCCTCCATGTGCGTTCTTAGTTGTTAATGTAAATCATCGTAACATAGATTTTTCTGAGAAAAAGAACAGGAAGGTGTTAATTTGATTACGTCCGTGGCATTTATATTGCAATAATATTAAACCGATACTATTTCCTAGGAAATGCAATAAAAATAGGCAGAATAATGTAAATTGTTTCTTTAGTTGTAAATTATCTAGGCTTCTTTGTCGTGTCTAAAGAGAGGGATAATAAATCTTTTCAAAAAAATACAGCACTAGTCCTTTATTGGAGTAGTGCTGTATTTATTCGTTATTAACCCAAGATTTCTAGTATACCTTGGCTCATTTGATTAATTTGCGCCATCATCGATTGAGATGATTGTAAAAGAACTTGATCTTTTTTTAATTTGGACATTTCTTTCGCTATATCTGCGTCACGTAAAGTTGATTCAGCTTTCGTTAAGTTTTCTTCAGCGTTTTTAACATTGTTATAGGCATGTTCAAACATATTTTGATAGGCACCTATTGCTGATCTTGCTTTAGATGCTTTCATTATGGCATGGTCAATTTTAGAAATGGCTGAACTTGCAAGCTCTTGAGAATTAACGTGTAGAGGATCGATAGTTAGTTGCTCTACTGTTACATTAGGGATTGAAACTTTAACATTTTGTCCAGCATTACTCCCAACTTGTATATTTAAATGTAGGAACAAATCTTTGTCTTGCCCGGTTTCACCAAACACATTAAGTTCAAACACGCCACTATCATTCACTGGCCAATTCACACCAGCAAACTCAGGTCTATAATCGTATATATATATTTTTCCACCATCAGCCGCTAATTGTGAGTAGTGCTTTACAAAATTTGTTGCGCCATTCGGTATAATATTTGTATTTGGTGGAGTGGGATCATAGACAAATCCAGGCTGACCATAAGCTGTTTCCAGTATTTTATTGACTAAATCCGTACCGTTTGTAATTGTACTTACATCCACTTCCATTACGGGATTCGCATCATTTAATCGAGATGTATCTGGATTACCATTTACAAATTTAATACTGTAGGCTTGGTTACAAGTACAACAAGTATAGTAAACGCCTTTTCCCTCTAAATTGGCTATATCACTAGCAGAGGTAATATTGCTAAAGTCAATAATTGCACTAGCGTAATCAATGGAATTGTAAGTATATTTATCCGTTACGCCTCCGCTCGTTGTAACTTGTTGTACATATTGCGCTAAAGAACCAGAGGGGATACTATTTCCGTCTTTATCAGCCGTTCCCGCGAGTAAATACATGCCATTAAATTCAGTATTGGAAGCAATATCGCGTATTCCTTTTATTATTTGGTCTACCTCTTGTTGAACTTTTTGTCTATCTTCATCTGTTAACGTATCATTTGAAGCTTGTACTGCAAGTTCTCTAAGTCGCTGTAGATTTGGATCTAAAATATTTGCTAAGCCACCATCTGCAGTGTTAAGTAAAGACAAGCCATCTTGAATGTTCTCTCCTGCTTGATTCAATCCCCGAATTTGTGCACGCATTTTTTCGCTTATACTTAAACCGGCAGCATCATCAGCTGCTTGATTGATTTTATAGCCTGAAGAAAGTTTATTTAAAGTATTATTTAATTCAGTATTCGTGTGGTTATATCGATTTTGTGTGAACAAACCTTGGTTCGATTGAATCTGCATTTTCAAGCTCCTTTAAATAGCAGTGTTAGTAAAATAATACTGTAAAATACCAATATAGTCCATTTATTTTGAGTAATTTGGTGTATAATGTTTTGGTAGGAGGTTTATTTTGAAAGGAAGGACCTATAGAATGGCACCGGTGAAATGTATCAAAATAGTACGGGACGACCCGAAAAGTGGCTATTATTGTGTGTTTATTATTCAAAACTAAAAAAGTTATAAAGTGCTAGCTCATGTTGGGCTAGCACTTTTTTAGCTAAAATGAGAATAATGGAGATATTTTAGTGATGTACTATGTGAAGGTTTTTAAGTTGAGGAAGGGGTATTTGGAGGTGAAAAAATTTAAAAAAGTATCTTATAAAAAAGCGGGAACAAGCACTTGAGTGTAAACCCTGAATCTATGTATCTACTCAAATTGTAGTTTGTGCAAAGGACATCCTAACGCATTGTGATCTGAAAAATGCCTTTATAGAAAAAATCTATAGAGGCATTTCCTTCTTCCTATAATGATTCGCCGGTTAGCAATCTACCTAAACTTAGCCAGTTTTCTTCTACTAAACTTGCAGCACGCTCGATATCCTTCTTCTTGCACGCTTCAATAATTTCTTGGTGCTGTTGAACGGATGAGTGTCCTTCAAGGGTGTTAAACTTAGCAAATTCAATCCGCCGTATTTTAGGAATAACGCGTTCGATAGCTAATGGAATTTCAGTATTTTGTGAGGCATGGATAAAAACATCGTGAAAAAGGTCATCCGAAAGTACAGCGTTCAAGCTATCTTTTTCATCAAGCGAACGCTTTAATTGCAGATTATAGTCTTCTAATAAAGAAATATGACTCTGATCCAATAAAGGGATAGCTAATCTTGCAGCTAGACTATGCAGTGTTGCAACAACAGGAAAAGCATGTTTTGCTTCCTTCTCATTTAACAGCGTTACCCGTGTTAAAGATCCAGGTAAAGACTCTACTAATCCCTCTGTTTCTAGACTCTTCAATGCTTCCCTTACTGGTGTCCGACTCGTTCCGAATTGCTCTGCAAAATCAGTATCTTTAATACGCTCACCGGGCTGTAATTGCAACGTAATGATAGCGTGTTTTAATTGATTATAAATTTCATCTCTCAAAGAAGGACGAGTAATTTTTTTTATTGTTTTCATAATTTTATGATATCTCGAGGATGTAGGCGTGTCAATAAACGAAACTAGTCAAAGCAATAGTGGATTTTATTAAAGGATTTGCGCATTTCAATGACTTTCTTTCTTACATTCTCCGGTTTTTCTCTTCCATTAAGAATGTTGACAATAAAGTCGGCAATTGTCCCCATATCTCCTTCTTTCATACCAAGTCTAGTTATCTCGATCGTTCCAATTCTTAAACCACTTGGGAAATCCCAATCTTCAGGTTTATCGCTCGGAATTAAATTTTTATTCGTAATAATATTTGCTTCAGCTAGTAAATGGGCAACCTTCAAACCGCCGCCAAAGCTTTTGACATCTAAGATCACTTGATGTGTCGTAGTAAAGCCTTTATGTGATCCTAATACGGTGATTCCACGATTATGCAACTCTTGCCCTAACGCCTGTGCATTTTTCACAATTTGTGCCATGTATTCTTCACCATAAGCTAAAAATTCAGCTGCTGAAGCTGCTAAGGCGGCCACTCTATTCACTTGGTGAGTAGCTGCTAGTGCTGGGAATATCGCATCTGTCACAGGCTTCGTCAAACTAGGATCATCCCAAACTATGATGCCACTTTGTGGACCACTAAAGGTTTTACCAGCTGAGCCTGTAACGATACAAGCGCCTTCACGTAAAGGATCTTGGAATTGGCCTCCACCAATTAGACCTAATTGGTGCGCACCATCAAAGAATATCTTGCCGCCCCATTCCTTGACAATAGAAGCCATTTCTTTAATAGGGAAAGGAAATAAGGTCATAGAGGCACCTAATGTAACTAAAACAGGTTTGATTTTTCGAGCTTCAGCCGCAAACTTGTCTAAATCCACTACTAAGTTTACAGGGTCCATTGGAATATCATAAATATTTAATCCTCGAATGCCCGCAGGACCATCCATCCGATTGCTCGAATGCCCACCTAATGGCTGAGCGATCGTCATGATATTATCTCCAGGTTTTGTTAAAGAAGCATACACCGCCATATTCCCTACCATACTAGCGACAAGTCTATGATCGGCATAATTACTGCGGAAAACTTTTTTTAGCAACTCTACACAAAGGGATTCAATCTCATCAATATACTTAGTTCCCGCAAACCATCTCGCTGTAGGTCCAATATGTCCTTCGGCAGCACGAGTACCTACTTCAGCGGATAATAGTTTTCGCACTGTCGGACTTGTAGGCGCCTCAGGAGCAAGCAAGTTAAGACACTCTTCTCCTCTATAAATAGCATTTCTCTCAACGGCATTCATTACTTCCAATTGCATCAAGCGTGGTGAAGAACATTGATCAAGTAAGTTACGTGCCCATTCCAATACTTTCGAATCATGCACTTCGTTGTAAGCAGTTGTTATTGTTGCATTGCTCATTTTCGTAAAACCTCTCTCTCAAATTAAATTGGAACAAATCCGATGAAATCAGTAAAAAGCTTCCACCTATAAACCAATATATCGGTTTACAGGATAAGAGTCAACTGAATTTATAGAAAATTCTATTTATTTAAAAAACTAAACTGCGAGCAGTAGCTATTTATGCTGTATAGGTAAAGCTTGCTATTTTTGATTATAATAAATAATATAAGTAAGCAATATTTGATTAAAGGGAAGCTTATAAAAAATCCGTTAAGGAGATAAACTAATGACAAACAATGAATTTAAAGAAACACCACATATTAAGCCAAATGGGGTAGAAATTGCAGAAACGATCCTGCTACCTGGAGATCCACTGCGTGCAAAATTTATTGCTGAAACCTATTTAGAAAACCCTGTTCTTTTTAATGAAATTAGAGGCATGTTGGGCTATACGGGCGAATATAAAGGAAAGAAAGTTTCTGTTATGGGTACTGGTATGGGAGCACCGAGTATGGCGATTTATTCATGGGAACTGATAAATGTTTTTGGCGTGAAAAATTTAATACGTATCGGTTCCTGTGGGGCTATGCAAAAAGATATTAAGTTATATGACATTATTTTTGCAATGGGCGCAGCAACCAATTCAAATTTTGCGCATCAATACAATCTTCCAGGACAATTCCCAATTACAGCCTCTTATGAATTATTGGAGAAAGCTAAGAAAACAGCTGATGGAAAGGAATATAAGGTGCATGTAGGGAATGTACTATCTAGTGATGTTTTCTATAATGCGGATGTCACGGCGACAGAAAAGTGGGCGAAGATGGGCATCTTAGCAGAAGAAATGGAAACGACGAGTTTATATTTAAATGCTGCGAGTGCTGGAGCAAAAGCATTAACGATTTTAACAGTCAGTGACCATATGATTACACATGAACAAACAACACAAGAAGAGAGACAAACTTCATTTACAAAGATGGTAGAAATCGCTTTAGATATGATTTGAAGTTTTTCGAAAGAAGTACCAAAGAACATCGAGCTGTTCTTGGTACTTCTTTTTTATTCTATACAAGGAACAGATGAGGACTATAATGGTAATCGTAGCGTGTTTTATCAATCCAAAGATAATAGTGAAATATGGCAATAGGTAAGCGCGGTAAAATAAAGACAATGGAGGTAGTAGTAATGAATATTAAAGAGCGAATCGAGAAATTAAGACAGCTCATGCAAGCAAATCAAATGGATGCTTATATTATTCCAAGTTTTGATGCCCACCAAAGTGAATATGTAGCAGAACATTGGAAAAGTAGACAATGGATATCAGGTTTTACAGGGTCTGCGGGTACTGTCGTTATTACATTAGAGGACGCTGGTTTATGGACAGATGGTCGATACTATATTCAAGCTGAAAAACAACTAGAGAACACAGGTATCCGATTATTTAGAATGAAGGACCCAGGAGTACCCTTTTATTCAGAATGGCTAGCAGATGTGCTGAAAGAAGGAAGCCATGTTGGCTTTGATGGCAATGTTTTTTCAATTGATATGGTTCGAAAGATGGAAGAGGATTTCAAGGCAAAAAATATAGAATTGAAAATGGATCAAGATTTAGTAGGTGATCTGTGGGAAGATCGACCAGAGATTCCTAAAGGACTGATTTTTACGCATGACGTAAAGTATGCGGGTAAATCACGACTAGAAAAATTAAGTGAACTAAGAGAGGAAATGAAAAGTAAAGGTGCTAATACGTTTATTTTAACTTCTCTTGATGATATAGCATGGCTTTTAAATATAAGAGGGGAAGATGTGCCAAACAGTCCAGTAGCTATAGCTAATGTCATCGTAGCACAACATACATGTTATTTATTTATTGATGCTTGTAAGGTATCTTCTTCCGTTAAGTTAGAACTTGAAGCTGAAGGAATTGAGTTAAAAGCAAGTGAAGAAATCCAAACCGTATTGGAAAATCTGTCAGATGCCGATGCTGTTATGCTAGATACAAGTAAAACAAATATCAACTTATATAATGCCATTAACAGCACTGCAAAAAAAATTGAGAGCACGAATATTACAACCAATTTAAAAGCGATTAAAAATGAAGTAGAAATCAACAATTTAAAATGGTGTGAAATTAAAGATGGTTTAGCTATGGTGAAATTTATTAAATGGCTAAAAGATGCTGTACATAAAACAGAAATTACGGAGATTACTGCAGAAGAAGCATTAGAAGATTTCAGAAGAGAGCAGGAAGGCTTTGTTGGCCCTAGTTTTGATACGATCGCAGGTTATAAAGAACATGCTGCGATGATGCATTACAAAGCTACTAAAGAATCACAATATACGCTCAAAAATGAAGGTCTCTTTTTAATTGATTCGGGCGGACAGTATTATGATGGCACAACAGATATTACAAGAACAATTGTTTTAGGCAAGCTGACAGAAGAACAAAAAAGAGATTTTACTTTAGTATTAAAAGGATTTATTGCATTAAGCTCAGTAAAATATTTATACGGAGCAACAGGCGCAAACTTAGATGTATTAGCAAGACAACCTATTTGGCAGTACGGTTTGGACTATAAATGTGGAACGGGTCATGGGGTAGGGTTTTTCTTAAATGTTCATGAAGGCCCTCAAAGTATCAGAAATGATAGTAATGATGTTGTATTAGAAAAAGGTATGGTTATCACAAATGAACCGGGTATTTACCTAGAGGGTAAATACGGCATTCGAACTGAAAATATGATGTTAGTTGTTGAAGATGAGAAAACAGAATTTGGTCAATTTATGAAGTTTGAAGCCATTTCATATTGCCCTATTGATTTAGCCGGTATTAATAGCGATATGTTAACAGAGAGCGAAAAGCAATGGTTAAACAATTACCATCAAGAAGTATACTCAAAGCTAAGCCCTTATTTAAATGAAGAAGAAAAGGCATGGCTAAAAGAGGAAACGAAGGCAATTTAAATAGTGCTGAGATTTAGCGCTCGTGACAAAAACCACCTATAACTACTTTAGGTGGTTTTTTTATAGATAAAGTAACAAACAATCAAACTCGCCAATAACGTAGCGAGTTTTGTTTTTTATTGCCTCTTTGTCCTCGAATTTATATTTTGTTTATATTTGCGATATAGGCAGTTTAGAACTGCCCTTCATAATGAAGTATAAGCAAATGATAAAGGAGAGAATAATTGATGAATAACAAATTAAAATTCGCAACACTTGCTATTTTTAGCTCAGTGACAATATTGACGGCATGCTCGGATTCAGGGTCAGAAAAAAATGAGGCAGACAATGCCGTTGTGCAAAATGATCAGGCGGAAGCGGATAAAGCGGAGCAACAACTGACAAAGGGCCAAACAATGGCGAATATACTAAGCAGTACAAACTGGCAAGGTACGCGCGTTTATGACAAAGATAACAATGATTTAACGAAGGAGAATGCTGGATTTATCGGTTTAGCCAAATACGATGCTGAAACAGGTAGATATGAATTTTTTGATGCGCAGACAGGAGAGACTCGCGGTGATGAGGGTACTTTCTTTATGACAAATGACGGCACGAAACGTATTTTAATTTCCGATACAAAGAAATATCAAGCCGTGGTGGATATAACAGCATTGAATGAAGAGATTTTTACGTATAAACGTATCGGGAAAGATGCAAATGGTCAAGACATTGAAGTGTTTGTAGAGCATATACCATATGAAAATGGTTTAGCCTTCACGAATCAAGATAAAACGTTAACTGCTTCTACAGGGGAAGTGAATACGGCTGTAGATGGTGACGAAATACTAGGTAAAACTTTATGGCAAGGAACAAAGGTGCTTGATGATAAAGGGAATGATGTGACAGAGTTTAATGGGAATTTTTTAAGTGTCGCAAAGTTTGAAGCAAGCACAAATAAATACGAATTCTTTAATACTGAAACAGGAGAAAGTCGTGGCGATTACGGTTACTTTGATGTGCTTCATGACAATAAAATTCGCGCACATGTATCAATCGGTAATAATAAATATGGTGCGGCACTAGAACTTACTGAATTAAACGATGATAAGTTTACGTATACGCGTATAGGTAAAGATGCGGCTGGCAATGATATTACCATTTTTGTAGAGCATGAGCCATATAAGGGAGACTTAAAGCCAACATTCAGTTTCTAACAAGTCCTTCACTTGAAAAAGGAAGGCATCTCCTTTATAAATTGAGGAAAGGAGATTATGATGACCATTAAGAATAGATTTTTAACTTCTTATATCGGCGGTATTGTCATTGCAAGCGTCTCGATTCTGTCTATTTTATGCATTGTTTTTTATGTCACAACAGGATCAGTTCCGACACCGAAAACATTGTATCAAACTTTTACAAAGCAACGCTCCTTAAGCCCAGAAGAGGAGCTTGCTTATGTAGAGCTACGTAATATTGCCAAGCAAGACCCAGATAAGCTTTTAGCCCAGGACATGCAAACAAAATTGCAACAGATTGAGGATAAGTCTCTTGGGGTGGTTATTCGCCATGAAGAGGAAATTATATATTACTCCAAGGGATTAGTAGAGAAATCGCTTATTGTACATTTTCCGATATTTGATGCGAACAATATTGAAACGAAGGGCACGATCGATAATGCCGGGGGATTGTACCGTTATATTAAATTTGATTTTTATTATAGCGACAAGTCGAAGGGCAGTGTCTTAGTGCTGAAAAAAGAAAACAGCTTTTTAGATTTCCTAACAAAATGGGGAATTATCATTATTTTGATGATTCTTCTTGTAGCCATTGCCGCAATGCTCTTTTTAAATCAACTTTTACACAAGACCATTATTAAGCCTTTAGAAAATTTAGGGCATACTATGTCTGAAATACGTGAGGGAGATTTAATGATTGAGGCACCGACCCTACCTGCTAATACAGCAAGGGAAGTGCATGAACTGACGGCGAATTTTGAAAGTATGCGCTCAGCACTGTTAGATTCGATTCAGGAGCAACGCAATCTTGAAAAAAATCGTAAAGATCTTATCGCCAATATTTCGCATGATTTAAAAACACCAATTACAACGATTATTGGGTATGTAGAAGGATTACAGGAAGGTGTTGCCGAAACACCTGAAAAACGAGAAAAGTATTTAAAAACTATCCATTCTAAATCGCTAGCATTAAACAGATTAATTGAAGAACTCTTTTTATACTCTAAGTTCGATGCGGAGGCGGTTCAATTCGATTTTGACCGGATACAGATTGGCAAGTTCCTGACACATATGGTGGAGGAGTTTCAGTTAGACAATCGACAAGTTCAGGTAGTGTTGAATGTAGCAGAGGATGTCTATGTAAATATGGACCGTATGCAGATGAATCGGGCCATCACCAATTTATTTGAAAATAGTATGAAGTTTAAAAAGCCAACTGAACCTTTACGTATAATTTTAGAAGTAGTTGTGAGGGATCAGCTAGTCGAAATTGTTGTAAAGGATAACGGGCAAGGGATTTCAGAGCGTCAACTTCCCTATGTATTTGAGCGCTTTTATCGCGGTGAAGAAGCCCGCACCTCGACGACAGGCGGTAGCGGATTAGGGCTAGCGATTGTTAAACAAATCGTCGAAAAGCATAATGGACACGTAAACATTCAAAGCAAGCTACATTATGGTACAACGGTGACGATAATCTTGGAAAAGGCTTAAAGGAAGTGTCAATGGTGCCATCACGTATATTAATTATTGAAGATGATATCAGCATTGCAGAATTACAAAGAGATTATTTAGAAATTCATGATATAGAGGCAGAAATTGTAACGGACGGTTTTGAGGGGTTAAATCGAGCATTAATGGAGCCCTATGATTTAGTAGTTGTTGATTTAATGCTCCCTTCGATGAACGGTTTTGAAATTTGTCGACGTATTCGTGAACAAAAAAATATTCCGCTTATGATTGTATCTGCCAAAAAAGAAGATATTGATAAGATAAGAGGGCTCGGCTTAGGCGCCGATGATTATATAACGAAACCATTTAGTCCGAGTGAGTTTGTCGCACGTGTACAAGCGCATAGTAAACGCTATAAGCAGCTGACAGGCACAGAACAAACACAGGATTATTTAGAGATGAAAAATATTGTAGTGGATAAAGCTGCTCGTAAAGTATTAGTTTTAGGTCAGGAAGTTATTTTTACAACGAAGGAATTTGATTTACTGGTGTTCTTTATGGAACATCCGAATCGCGTATGGACAAAGGAGCAGCTTTTCCGTCAATTATGGTATATGGATGATTTAGATGGAGATGTTTTTACCGTTGTCGTTCATGTGGGGCGCATACGAGATAAATTAAAGAAAGGCAAACTATCAGAGCTGCCCATTGAAACAATTTGGGGTAGTGGATATCGCTTTAATAGTTAAAAAAATCTCCTTGTGAAAGGAAGGTTTTATGATGAAATATTTTATCATTATAATAAGTGCGTTATTTATACTCGCAGGGTGTAATAAAGGGGAGGAAAAGCAGATGAAGCCACAATCAGGTAGTCTTATTCAAGCTGTTGAAAACAATGATGTAAAAAAAGTGCAAGAAATTTTACAGGATGCATCCTATCCAATTAATGAAACGAATAGTAAAGGAGAAACGCCTTTATTAATTGCTACACATAAAAACTATATTGAGGTGGCAAAACGTTTAATAGATGCGGGAGCCGATATTAATCAGCAAGATTATATTCAGGATAGCGCCTATTTGTATGCAGGTGCCCAAGGGAAAACAGAGATTTTAACATATATGCTTAAGCATGCAGAACCTAATCAAAAAGTCGTTAATCGCTATGGTGGGAACGCCTTAATTCCTGCGGCAGAAAAAGGGCATTTAGACAATGTAAAGCTACTATTAGAAGATGGTAGGGCAAATATCGATCATCAAAATAAATTTGGCTATACAGCATTAATTGAAGCGGTAGCCTTAACGGATGGCTCAGTATTGTATCAGCAAATTGTTCAAGAATTATTAGCATACAATGCCAATCGTGAACTGCGTGACAATTGGGGCAAAACAGCGCTTGATTATGCCAAGGAAATGGGCTATACAAAAATGATTGCTATGTTAGAAGACTAATAAAATTTAAAAGAGCATCTACCACGTATTAAATGACAACGTGCTAGATGCTTTTTATTTTTTGAAAAAAATTCACTAAAAAACTTGTGTTTTTTGGTCTAATAAGCTACACGGCGACCTCTGCAAACCGCTGTGTAGCAGGGTTTTTGCGGAAGTTCAACTGATATCGGGCTTATTTTTGGGCTAAAATAACAAAGTTCATACATTTGACACATTATAAGTATCGAGTTACTATTGCGAAGGTAGTTTATTTTTAAACTAAATTGTAAATCAAAAGGACTAGGAGGGAATTGGAAATAAAATTAGCGGTATTATTTTAGTACGTTCTAAGTATATTAATATAATAATTCTGTTTTTAAATGACCTAGTATATCTTTTTAAAACTAGTAAAAGATTTAAAAAGGTTATTAAAAAGTTTTGTGCGAAAAGTAAAATCAATATACGAATCGGGGACAGTAGTATGAGTCAGACAAAGAAAAAAATCCACTATGCTTGGTGGGTGTTATTAGGGTTAGTTGTCATGGTCGGAGCTGCTAAAGGTGGCATTGCGACTACGGGTGGACTATTTTTAACCCCTGTTACTGAAGATTTAGGAATTGGCATGGGCAGTTTAACAATGTACTTTAGTATTGCTTCAATTGTTACTATGCTCTCCTTACCCGTTGCAGGTAAGATGATAGCTAAATATAATATTAGAACACTTTTAGTAGTAGCTGTTACGTTGGAGGCAGGGGCCTATGCAATGTTTGGATTTATGAACTCTGTTTGGGGATGGTATTTGTTCGCTATCCCAATGGCAATGGGTTCTGTTGTCGTAACGCAATTAGCTGGTCCGGTGCTTATTAATAATTGGTTTAAAAAACATAAAGGCTTGGCTTTAGGTATTATGGTCGGAGCTGGAGGTTTAATAGGTGCTTTCCTTCAACCAGTAGCTGGTAACTTAATCGACAGTGCAGGTTGGCGCAATACGTATATCTTCTTAGGTGTAGGCGTAATGGCGATTGTTATTCCGATTGTATTATTAACGATAAGAAAAGCTCCACAACACATGGGGTTACAGCCATATGGTATGGATGAAGTAAAGGAAGATAACACAGTTACGGTTCAGACGCCAACAAACAGTGGCGTTGCAGCTACAATCGCAAAAAAATCCAGTGCATTTTATTTTTTAGTATTTTTCTTTTTCTGTGAGACTTCTATAGCTGCGTTTAATCAACATGTTGCGCCATTTGCGATGGGCTTAGGTTATGATGTAAAGTTTGCGGGCCATGCCATGGGTACTTGGTCGGTAGGTGTTGTTATTGGGGCACTATTTTTTGGCTACCTTAGCGATAAAATAGGTGTGAAAAACACAGCGGTTTCCGCTATGCTGCTGGGATTAATTCCAGTAGGACTTCTTTTATTTGTACCTGAAAATCCAATGATCTTTAAGTTAGCTACTGGCCTCTATGGCTTCGTTGTTGCTTCTTTAGGAACATTAGGACCACTGTTAACAACAGCATTATTTGGAAATAGAGAGTTCAGTCAAATTTATGGACTTGCCATAACAGGTTTAGCAGTTGCAGGCATTGTTGCGTTACCTATTTATGGATTTATTTTTCAATTTACAGGTAGTTACACGTATGTTTTAGATACTATTTTCATCATGCTACTTTTAAATGTGTGCGCCATTTTAATGGCCTTTAAAGGTAAAAAGAAATTAGAAAAAGCAGGATTATGGAATTAAAGAAATCATCCGCTATCTAAAAGATAATGAACGAATTTAAATTCTATTATATGTATATACAGGTAAAATACCCTTAAATTATTAGACGCGGCAGCTAACGATTTAGGGGTATTTTTTGTTTTGTTTATATTCCGATTTAGAAATCAAAATCGATAGGGACAATGTTAAATTGATAGTGCTTTAAATTAAGCGTAAAGGTGGGCGTGACAATAATCCCCTCATTCTCTAATAGTGCTTTCTGACGCACTGCATCTTGTATCGTAATTTCCCCTTTCATATTGACAATACGGTGCCAAGGAAGATGATATTTTTCACTCATCGTATGGAGTATTCTTACAACTTGTCTTGCTCCTCTTGGGCTACCTGCACAGGCTGCAACTTGTCCATACGTCATAACCTTACCGCTTGGGATGCGCTGTATTACAGTGATTACATTTTTAGTAAATGGTTGCATATTATTCAGCTCCTTTACACTGGATACTTTCATATAGTTGTCGTAAGCATGAAGGACAGAGATTCGTATCACGACAATAATATTGCTGTAATTAGGTTAACAATCCAAGGCGGAAACCGGCAGACACAACTTGCGTACGATTTTTAGCTTTTAATTTTAACATAAGGCTACTTATGTAATCTCTAATTGTATGCTCGCTTAAATGGAGAAACTCCCCCATTTTTTTATTATCGTATCCATCGGCTAGGAGAGTTAATACACTTAACTCTCGGTCAGTTAATTCGATATTATTAGTTGGTGAAACATTATGATCGAAATTTTTAAGAAATAATCCAATTCTATTGCAAACTTCCTCAATAAGTTGTAAATCCTCTTGCGTACAATCAAACTCTTGTCCTACCTGATCTAAAGTAACCCAACCGAGAACTTCCTCGTAATAACATATTGGTGCAACAATTAGTGAAGAAAGACTAAATAATTCAATTGTTTCACGTTTTACGGAATGGACAGGATTTTTAATAAATACTGGCTTTTTAGTAATTAGCATGGAATGAAATAGCTGATTCGGATATACATACCCTTGTGTTTTTTGCACCTTCGATAATTCCTCACCTATAACACCTTTAAACTCACTGGACCAAGGGATGTATGCATAGAACACACATCTTTTAAAGTTCAGTAGTTCTTCACAGCCCTTAATAATTTTTATGAAGTCATTTCTTCCAGAGTAGCTTATTAGGACCTTATTGAGCTCATCAAGAATTTTTAATTTATTTAATTGTGTTTTTTCATATTGGGCATTATAGCTAGCGAAGTCGCTAAAGCGAAACAGATAATTTTGGATTGTTGCTTCTTGTTCCTTTTCTAATGTTGCTTTTGGATATAGATATAGGCTAGTTTCACCAACTGTTAACAATAGTGAATGCTCGGCTATCGCATTAAATTGAGCATTACTTGTTACTTCAAGGGGGTATAAAGGTACTCTTTGGCTCGTTTCTTGCTCCGTTCTTCCCCAACCGAATATGATAGGGCTTGTTTTATTATGACTTTGGACAAGAAAAACTTGTTGGAGAGGGAATAATTCCAAATAAGAAAGTAACAAGCTCTGCGCTGAATGGGAATAAAAGTGATCTACAGTATTCACGGCATTTTTCCAATTAGAAAATAAACTAGATATTTTTGCAGCAATAATAGGCAAGTAAAACATATATGAATATGCCTTTATGTCCGCTAAATTTACTAATAAATTGGCAAAAGCCTTTTCCAAAATAACGTGGAATAAATGTAAGTAATGATAATCCAAAATCATTGAATAGGTTTGTACCCAAGTAGTTAAAAGAGAATCAAGTCCGGTTTGAACTGTTTTGTCATCCTGCCCAGTTAAAATTTCTAAAAATGAACTTGCTAGAAATTCAATAATAGATTGTTCCTCTTTTGATAGATTAGTTTCTAATCTTATTTGCACATTAATATTCATTTGAAGTTTTGTTTTATGTTGTTTTAGAAAGATTTTAAAATCCTCAAATGATATATCGCTATAGGGAAGTGAATCAGGTCGCATTTATTAGTCTCTCTCCTTTAACATATAAAGTCCCTATAGATTGAGGGGGTGAAATAAAAATTAACCCTTAATTTATAGGATAGTTCTAGTTGGTTGGGAATTGTAAAATACTATTTGTGAACAAATTGTGACTGCTTTTAATTCATGGAATTGCTCTTAAGTAAAATTTCAACGATGAAAGACGTTAAGAAAAGCGTTTTTAATATAAAGAATATGGAGATCAATACTATTTAAGTTTACAAAATATCACATAAATATTAGTGAATAGTAAAGATGCACTATTACAAGTATAGCCAATACGCTTGAACTTGTAAAAATATGTGATAGAACCCAATTGAAAACGCTTTATTAATGGATTAAATAGAAGAAATTAATGAGTCCTTATCCTAATTAAAAGAATGGTTCCTTTTTTTCAATATGAGGTTGACCTCATGAATAATGTTTTTGGGGAGATGGACATCTAGATGAACAAAACATTGGAATCGAGCAGGAAATACAACTGGATTCTTTGGGGCATTATTGCATTTTTATTTTTTGGAAATTTAATTAATTTCTCTGGAAAAAATATTATCGGTCTTTCAGCAGATTTAGTTATGAAAGATCTTGGTTTGAATGCTAACCAATGGGGCGTAGTGGGAAGTGCTTATTATTGGTTATTTCCTGTAGCCGGTATTATCGGTGCAGCAATTTCAGATCGCTTTGGAACAAAAAAAGTACTTTCTATACTTATATTTTCGTGGGGTATTATTCAGTTTGGCGCACTAGCAATTAATGGATTCAGCGCATTGATTTTCTATAGGGTGCTATTAGGAGTCTTCCAAGGCCCATTTGGTCCAGTGGCAATGAGTCATATTAATAAATGGTTCCCGCCTGAAAAACGCGGAGTCGCAAGCTCTTTATTTACTTTAGGAGCTACAGCAGGAGGGCTAGTTTTAGCACCTGTCATCATTGGGCTTACAACGTTCGGCTGGAAGGTAGCGTTTGCTGTGTTTGGCGGAGTAAGTATCATGTGGGTTCTCCTATTTATATTTACGACAAAAGAGAATCCTTCTAGTACAACTACAGCCCAAAAGGCAGTAGCAAAAAATGTAGTTGAAAATACTATGCAAAAGAAAAATGGTAAAGAAGTAGTAAAAGCTATTTTCTCACCAACCTCTATCTTCACATTATTTCTAGCATTCTCGTCATTTATTTTTGTCGTATGGACGGCAATTTGGATGCCGAACTATTTAACTAAAGTAATAGGTATGACTGCTAGTCAAATGGGCGTTGCAGTTTCAATTATTGGCATAAGCTCTGCAGCAATCATTTTTCTAGTGTCAATGATTTCTGATAAAGTGCTAGCCAAAACGAAAAATTGGCGTTTCTCTCGTGTATTTGTGACGGGTATCTCCGCTGTTATTGGCAGTTTGATGCTTGTTTCAGTGGTATTTGTACAAAATCCTGTATGGAGTGTTATAGCATTTGGTACAGCATACGGTTTAACAGGTGCAAACTTTGCAATCGGACCACAAATTATGATGAAGCTAGTTCCAGAGCGCAGTGGACTTATGGCTAGTATTTTAATGTCATTTCAAAATGTAGGTGGAATGATAGCCCCTGTAGCTACTGGATTCCTTATTGGCTTATCTAAAAATAATATTATTCAAGGCTATAATAACTCCGTTTTAGTAGTGTCAGGTGCAATTTTATTATGTGCAATATTATTCTTGCTGTTTGTTAATCCAGATGGAAAAAAGACAGCATAATTATATTTTAAATAAAACATTTAATTAAAGAAGGGAAGAGCTTATTATGAGATTACAAAACAAAGTGGCAATTATTACTGGTGGAGGAACTGGAATTGGTAAAGAGACAGCATTAAAATTTGCGAAAGAAGGAGCAAAGGTTGTCATTACTGATATTAATAAAGAGGCAGCTATGACAACTGCCCAAGAAATTCAAGCAATGGGTGCTGAAGCAATTTTCGTACAACATAACGTAAGTAGCGAAGACGATTGGAAAATGGTTGTTAGTGAAACAAAAAGTCATTTCGGAAAAATTGATGTGTTATTTAATAACGCAGGAATTTATATTATTAAACCACTTACTGAAATAGAATTAGATGAATGGAATCGTTTAATGTCTATTAACGTAACAGGCGTTTTCTTAGGTATGAAACATGTCATTCCGGTGATGGCAGAGCAAAATAAAGGCTCTATAATTAATGCTTCATCGATTGCTGGTTTATTTGGGGCCCCAGGACATACACTTTATGGAGCAAGTAAAGGAGCTGTCCGTATTATGACAAAAGATGCAGCAATTGAATACGCAGGTAAAGGCATTCGTGTTAACTCTATTCATCCAGGATTTATCGAAACTGCTATGACAGACTATGCTTCAGAAGCAACTGGACGTACAACGGAAGAATTAAATAACGCATATCCACTTGGTAGAATGGGTAATACTGCAGAAGTTGCTCATACAGTTGTATTCCTTGCATCTGATGAATCTTCTTTCACAACGGGAACAGAGTTCGTTATTGATGGTGGAGCTACAGCAAGATAATTTAAGACCAATACAGAAAAAGTGTTAGATCGACATTCGTCAATCTAACACTTTTTCTTTGTTCTAGGCTTCCACTAATATTTAGCTCTTACTTTAACGTAAAGAGCATATAAAGCGAAGACAGTATTGTAATAATGGCAATCATTATTTTTAACATGTTCATTGGCACTTTATTGGCAAGGCGAGTACCAGTAAGGATACCAATCGTTACGCCAATTAAACTAGTAATGACTAAACCGTACATGCTTTCTACATTGGCATATGCAAAATAGCCAAAAATAGATGGGATCGCAATAAATACTGAATTTAAGAGACTGACACCTACTGCCACTCGAATATTGACACCAAGGTTGACGAGTAATGGTACTAATAAAATGGGCCCACCTGCACCTGTTAATGCACAAATTGTTGCTGTTAAAAAGCCGATGATGACAACAATCAATGGGTGATTTAACGCTTTTGATTTTTTAATCAATGTATTTTCATTATTTTTCTTGAAGATAATCGATAAACCAGCTAGCAGAATAAATAAGTAGAGCAACAGTTTTGCTAGAAAATCAGAAATGAGCACATTGATTTGCACACCTAAAAACGCGCCAGGAAGGCTACCGATGCTTAAAAATAAGGCTAATTTCAAATCCATATTTTTAGATTTCCAGTAGGAGTAAGCTCCGAGTATACCTGAAACAGCAAAGGCTAAAAAGCTCAATGCAAGCGCATCATGGACAGGAATATCTAAAAAACCTACATAAATTAGCGGGAGGAGAAAGCCAGAAATGCCGGACATCCCTAATAGAATACCAATTATTAAATTTGAACTTAAAACAATCGTTAAAAGCAGTGAGTTTGTTAACATAATTTAAACCTCAATTTAACCCTATAAAATAAAGGATTAGATGTTTGCACGAATGGCAAGATCCTTCATTGCAAGCTTACTTTCATATTTTATTTTTTCTTCATCCAGTGTCAGGACTTCTCTGTTTTTCATTAATATTTTACCATTAACAATCGAATCTGTTACGTCGCTGCTATTAACGGCTTCGATTAAAGTATTGATTAAATTGTGTGAAGGCGCAATATGGGGCTGATCAATATTAATTAAAATCATATCGGCCTTTTTACCAACTTCCAGTGTACCAAGCTGCTGCTCTTGCATCATCGCTTTAGCTCCGCCTAATGTTGCCATTTCTAAAATGCTTTTGGAAGGCATAACGACTGGATCAAAAATAGGAACGCCTGAAAATGCGCGAATTAATGATTTAAATACTTTCATTTGATCAAATAAACTTAATCCTGAATGTCCAGCTCCGTCTGTACCTAAGCCAACGCTGATACCTTTTTGTAATAAGCTAGGCGTTTTTGGCACACCTTTCCCGGAATTACTAATAGGGCAGTGGACGATTTTACTATTAAACGTTTTAATAACATCTATTTCATTTTCAGAAAGCATGATACTATGCGCACCTAAGAAATTTTGATCGAGCACACCTATAGATGCAAGATATTCATATGGACGCATTTTGAATTTTTCTAGGCAATAACTAATTTCATTTGCATATTCGTTCATATGGGATTGCACACCCGTAGAACATTCTTTTGCTGCCGCGAAAACTTCCTGTATTAATTCTGGTGTGCAAGTAATGATGGAGCGAAGAGAATACCATATGTTTACACGCTCGTCACCAGCACCATGATAGTTATTAAATAATGCGCGATTATTGCGGATGTTTTCTTCAATAGTAGATTTCATCGTTGGTGGAATGTCCAAGCCACTATCCATTGTCGAGCATGTTAGCACACCGCGTAGGCCTGATTCCACTACCGAATTTGCAACTTGATGCATATGTCTGCCACCAGCATCAATAAAGGCAGTTGTGCCCGACTTAATCATTTCAAGGCAGCTTAACTGTGAACTAATATAGACATCTCGTTCCTGTAAATTACTTTCAAATGGAACCATTATGCGCGTCCAAATCATCGGATATTCATCTGTTATTCTTCCGCGTAAAAGTTGCTGACATGTGTGAGTATGGGCATCAATCAGACCAGGTAGTACTAATTTACCTTGACCATTTAAAATCTCTTGCGATCGATAACTAGTAGCAAGGGATGCAGTAGCCCCGATTGCTACGATGCGATTATTTTTAATGGCAATGGTTTGATCATTAAGGATGGTAAAGTCGGGAGTTACAATAGAACAATTTTTTATTAATAAATCAGCATTATACGCTATAGCTTGCATAATAGGCCTCCATAAATGAATTGAATAAAAATAGAGAGGGGATGCCTCTCTATTCGTCTAAAATGAATCTAACGCATCGGTTAGATTTAAGAATATTTGAGCAAAGATGGCTTGTGTAAGGAATGTGCCTGTAAAAACTAACAGAGCAATAATGACCATTTTCCAGCTTTGGCTAATAAACGACTTGAAATTAAGACCGATTCCAGCAAGGGTACCAACAATTGTAATAGGAGCCATAAAAGATATTTTTGCCGTATACTCAATGACTGGTTGAGAAATAGGCGAAATCGGGCTGGCAACGAGTAAACCTGTCAGAACAACGTAAATAATGGCAGGGATTTTTAAAGGAATTAATTTACCTAAAGAGATACCAACGAAAGCGATGGCAGATAAAATTAGTACACCAGGAATCGATTCTGCAATGGATACATTATTGCCGATAAGGTTTGCTACCAGCGTTGTAATAACCGATGTAAGTAAAAGAGAAATCGTCCAATCTCGCATGCTCATTGTCATATCAATCACCAACCTTCATACTTTTCATTTGTTTCGCATCACGTGTATGCTTAGGGCTTATTCGTGGTTCGAGCAAGAAATATAATTTCCTAGTAAGCGGAAGGGATATGAATAAAGTAAAGTAGATACCGACAATGGCAGCTAACGTATCACTTGCACCTGCTAGCATAATTATTTGATCAGCGTATTCCGGATAAATAGTAGCCAATGTACTCGAGGCTGCCGCCATCATCACACCACTACCTATGCCGCTAGCCATAGCTAATGCTAAAGGATGAAAAATATTTGTAGAAGCGACGATACTAGCTAAAAATCCAATATAAATCGTACCGATTAAAAAACCGATAATGTAAATAGATAGGGCCCCTCTTGCTTCGGGTGAATTGGCGCCATATAAATGACAAATTAATCCATAATCTTTATCGCGACATGTGGAGCTTGTTGCGCCAATGGCTTCTTTTTTAATGCCTAACATTAATGCAACGGGTAATGCTAGCAAAATTGTACCGACATGTCCTAGTTCTTGAAATGCTAGTGCTGGTCCGACTTCAACAAGCTTTGGAAGATTAGAGCCAGCAAGTACCCCGATTTTGGCCATAAATGGTGTAATCGCGACAAGAACAAGTGATGAAGCTTTCGTGGATGCCTTTTCTTTAAAAAATTTCAAAATATCTGGGCCAAGTATTACACTTATGACGATTGCAAAAAGCATCGGATAAATCACGATTAAAGCAGATCCTACATGGAACTGTTTTACTCCGATGAGTTCAGCAATAATCACAATAATAAGAGCCCCTAAATATAATCGGTAATTTTGTTTGATTACTTGCCATATAGATTGATGTTGATCTGTGTTTTCCATGTTCTTTTTCCTCTCCTGGTGATGTTGTTTTTTAAAATAACTACGTATATAAGAGTGAAAAAAGAAAAACTCTAGTATATTTACTAGAGTTTGACATACAGAAAAAACAAAAAACGTAAATAGACTGAATAAACCGAGCGTTTTCCAGTACGAGCATAAGATATCGTTTTTTGTCATTCCTCATAGTCAAACTATTTACGGTAGTTTGGTAGAAACTTTTGGACCATATTTCCAACTTTATACGAAGAATTTTAAAATGCGAACATTATATATTGTTATAGCCATATATGTTCGTGTATTGAACAATTTACACCAATATTTTTAGAAAGTCAAAGTTTTTTTGTGGATGTTTGCGGAATATAGGGAGAGAAAACAATATTAATAGAAGGAGAAAAAGAGGATAGACGGAAAAAAGAAGTGAAGAGCGTTGCTTGCTATAATAAAAATGCCGATTTTCTTATTAATAGAAAATCGGCATTTAATTTTTCACGCATGTTAATTATTGTGCAGTTACGCCGCCATCGATAACGAATTCTGAACCAGTTGAGTAGCTAGAATCATCAGAAGCTAAGAATAATACCATTTTAGATACTTCTTCTGGTTGAGCTACGCGTTTTAATGGAATATGTTTAGAGAATTCTTCTACCGCTGCTTTTGTATCTGCTTGTACTACCATTGGTGTTGCGATAACGCCTGGGTGTACAGAGTTTACGCGAATACCCATTGGAGCAAGGTTGATAGCAGCTGCTTTTGTCATACCACGAACAGCAAATTTTGTATCTGTGTAACCGATAGCGCCAGCTACTAAGCCATTCATTGAAGAAATGTTAACAATTGAACCGCCACCAGCTTTTGCCATTGAAGATGCTACTGATTTCATACCTAAAAATACTGACACTTGGTTAATGTCTACAATGCGTTTGTATTCTTCTAATGTTACTTCTAACATGTTTTTCGCCATTGTAATACCAGCATTGTTTACTAAAATGTTTACTGGACCGAAAGCTTCTTCTGCTTTGGCAATTACTGTAGCCCAATCTTCTTCAGAAGTTACGTTTTGTTTAACGAAAATTGCGTTTTCGCCTAATTCAGCTGCGAATGCATTACCTTTTTCTTCATTTAAATCTGTTAAAACAACTTTTGCACCGTTTTCTACGAATAATTTTGCGTGTGCAGCGCCCATACCTTGTGCTGAACCTGTAATAATTGCTACTTTACCTGCTAAACGACTCATTTAAAAAGCCCCCTAAAAAATTTAATTTGATAGTTAACTATCACTTTTATACTTCCTAGTTAACAACTTTCACGCCCGAATGTCAATTCAAAACGTTCGTTAATTATTGTGGTCGAATATAGGATAAAAATACATCCTTCATTAATTCAAGTTGTTTGTCTTCGGAAAGCAACTGTGAAAGGTTTGTATCGTGGCTTGCCAAGCTTACTTTAAAGGTGAACAAACTGAAGTTTTGTACTAACGTTATAATAAATAGATCCATATCAATATCCTGCCGTAACGAGCCGTCCTGTTTACCTTGCTGAGCTAACGTTAATAAAATATTGGCTAATTTACTTCTTGCAAATAAGTATTCTGCATAATGCTCATTTGATTCCTCCGCAATTTTTTCATGTAAGTCAAAAGACTCGAAAAACTTTGCTAAACGCAACTGAGGATCCCTTGTGCCGCTAATATAATAATCTAAAATTTGCTGGATTTTTTCATATGAAGATATTGTTTGCTCCACTATCTGTCCTATATCCGTAGCCATTTCTTCCGTAATGGTACTTGAAGCGGCTATCACTAAATACTCTTTTTTAGGGAAATAACGAAATAGTGTGGCGATACCAACGCCAGTCGCATCTGCAACATCTTGCATTTGAATATGTTGCACGCCTTGTTCCAAAAATAGCTGCTTTGCCGTTTGGACAATATGTTGTCGGCGTTGTTGTTTTTGTTGTTCTCGTTTACTCATGTTTGTCACTCCAACTAGTCTTCATACATTTTAAAATGATAGGTAGATAAAAAACCACTTCTAAATGATGATTTAGAAGTGGTTTTACATTCATACAGTTACAAATAAAATCACGTTCAATCCATTGAAAAAAACGTGAGCATATGTTAAATTTATATAGATAGGCACTTTATTATTAATAGGATATATTATCCCTATCTTAATTATAAAGCATTGTTTTTCGTTAGTCAACCCCTATACGTATATTTTTAAGGAGTGAATGCGATGAAATCGGAGTTTCAGCAAGAGCAAAAACGTTTGGATAATGTAATGGAGACTATTTCTGAGCAGATGGGTAAGTTGGAGCAAGAAACGTTACAGCGTAAAAACGAAGTTGTAAATATTCGCAAACACTTTTGGGATGAAATTAAGGTCAATATGGATACTTTCGACGATTATCTTGAGACGATTATTGGCTTAAGACAAGAAACGCAAGCATTGTCTGTAAGCCAAAGCACCCACAAACATGCATCGAAAAGATTAGCGACATTACGCCGCATGCAGAAGAACCCTTATTTCGGTCGAATTGATTTCTTAGAGGAAGGCTTGGCAGCTCAAGAACAGGTCTATATCGGTATTTCTTCACTGATGGATAAAAGCGGCGAAGATTTTCTTATTTATGACTGGAGAACACCCATTGCAAGTGTTTACTACGATTACATGCCAGGTCCTGCTCAGTACACAACGCCTGGAGGCATTATTTATGGGGAGTTGGAGAAGAAGTGGCAATATCTTATCCGTGACGGTGAGCTGCAATCGATGTTTGATACAAGTCTGACAATCGGAGATGAAATTTTACAGCAAGTTTTAGGGCAAGGTACGAACAAACATATGCAAAGTATCGTTGCAACGATTCAACAGGAGCAAAACCGCATTATTCGTCATGATCATGGACGGTTGCTTATTGTACATGGTGCGGCGGGTAGTGGCAAAACATCAGCCGCATTACAACGAATTGCTTATTTACTTTATAAATATCGGGACAGATTGAATGCAGATCAAATCATATTATTTTCACCAAATGCGATGTTTAACAGCTATGTCTCGAATGTGTTGCCTGAACTTGGTGAAGAAAATATGCAGCAAGTAACATTTCAGGAGTATTTACATCACCGTTTAAGCAAAGAGTTTGATGTTGAAAATCCATATGACCAATTGGAATACGTTTTAACAGCAGCCGATAGTCCTGCCTATAGCTCAAGGGTGGCGAGCATCCGCTTTAAAGCATCTACGCGCTTCTTTGAAGTGATTAAGGCATACAGAAAGTCGCTGGAGTACTCTGGTATGATCTTTAAGGTTATTAACTTTAGAGGGCAGCCGCTACTTAGCGCAGAACAAATTGCTGAGCAGTTTTATAGCAGCGACACGTCGATGAACTTTCATAACCGACTGGAAAAGTTAAGAGATTGGATTTTAAAAGAAGTAAAAGAAATCGAAAGAGTCGAATGGAAGAAGGAATGGGTGCAAGATGAAATTGAGTTGCTAAGCAACGAGGAATATCAAAAGGCACGCGTGTATTTAGCTAAAAAGCAAGGCTTTGCAAGAGAGACGATTGCGGACTATGAAATGGATACAAAAAAACTTGCGCAATTAATAGTAGCTAAGAAATTAAAGACGTTGCGCAAACGGATTCGAGCGTTGCAATTTATTGACGTTAAGGAAATATATAAGCAGTTGTTTGTAGACCCTCTGCAAATGAAGCAATGGATAGAGGGAGAAACACCGGCTGAGTGGGAGGCAATTTGCCAAGCAACACTACAAATGCTGGAAGACGATAAATTATGTTATGAAGACGCTACACCGTTTTTATTGATGAAGGAATTGATTCAAGGTTTTCAAACAAATAGTTCAATTAGGCACATTCTTGTTGACGAGGCGCAGGACTATTCACCATTTCAATTCGAGTTTTTAAAGCGATTGTTTCCTTTCGCGAAAATGACGGTATTAGGTGATTTTAATCAGGCAATCTTCGCACATGCGAGTGAAATGATTGATTTTCATATTTTGAGCAATCTGTATGGAGCGGATGAAACGGAAGTCATTACAATGACGCGTAGTTATCGCTCTACTAAGCCAATTATCGAGTTTACGCGCAAGCTAGTGCCAAATGGCGAGCGCATTATTCCTTTTGAACGTGCTGGTGAGCTACCGGTGCTGACACAATTAGCTGATCATACAGCTTTGCATCATGCCATTCTAACAAAAGTCGAAGCTTTGCGAAATGAGGGTTATCATAGTATCGCCATCATCTGTAAATCAGCGGAGGAAAGCAAACAAGCGTATGAAGCTCTGTCCCAAATTGAAGATGTGAAGCTTATAAAAAATGGCACACCAGAGTATGAACAAGGCGTTGTCATTATCCCATCCTATTTATCCAAAGGAATCGAGTTTGAAGCTGTTATTATCTATAATGCTTCTGAGCAAATATATGGCGATGACAGTTTGCGTAGAGTTTTCTACACAGCTTGCACGCGCGCCATGCACCATTTGCAGTTATATAGCGTAGGTCAACCAAGTCCACTTTTAGAAGATGCTGTACAGGAAAATCTCCTTTTACTACGATAATGGAAAATAATATAAAAAAGCCGATTCTAGATTGTCATTAGAATCGGCTTTTCTATAGGCGTTGTCGTTAGCTTACTACCAATTAGTGTGGAAAGTACCTTCTGAATCAATACGCTCGTACGTATGCGCACCGAAATAATCGCGTTGTGCCTGCAATAGATTGGCATTCGATGAGCCAGTTCGGTAACTATCAAAATAGGTTAAAGAAGTGCTTAAACATGGGAAGGCATTACCTGCTTGGATACCTTCACAAACTACTTTCCGTAAGCTGTTTTGATATGCTTTTGTTTTTTCTGCAAAATAAGGCGCAATTAATAAATTATCTAGAGCAGCTTGTTTTTGATAAGCATCGCTAATAACATTTAAAAATTCTGCACGAATAATACAACCGCTGCGGAAAATTAACGCTATATTATGCAATTGTAAGTTCCAGTTATAAAGCTCAGAAGTCATTTTATATTGAGTAAATCCTTGTGCATAGGCGCAAATTTTGCCCATATATAGAGCTTGTCTTACGTGCTCTACCCACACATCTTTATCTAGAGGTTGCTCATTTTGTGCAGGGCCTGCTAATATCGCTTCTGCACGAACGCGTTCCTCTTTTAACGATGAGATATAGCGGGCAAATAAAGCTTCGGTAATAATGGAAGTAGGGATGCCATTATCAATGGATTGTATACTTGTCCATTTTCCTGTTCCTTTTTGATTGGCCTTATCGAGAATAATATCAATTAGTGGTAATCCTGTTGAATCGTCTTTTTTTCTTAAAATGTCAGCGGTAATTTCAATTAAATAGCTTTTCAATTCCCCTTGATTCCATGTTTCAAAAATATCGGCAATTTCCTCAACGGCTAATCCTACATTTTTTCTTAAAAATGTGTAGGCCTCTGCAATTAGCTGCATATCCGCGTATTCAATACCGTTATGAACCATTTTAACGAAGTGGCCAGCACCTTTAGGGCCAATATACGTACAGCATGGTGTTCCATCGACTTGTGCTGCTATCTTCGTAAGAATAGGAGCCACTTTTTCATAGACTTCAAGATCACCACCAGGCATGATAGAAGGTCCTGTCAAAGCACCTACTTCACCGCCTGAAATGCCAATGCCTAAATAGCCAATGCCAAAAGCTTTCAGTTCATCATATCTCCGCTCTGTATCTTTATAGTGGGAATTACCGCCATCCATAATAATATCGCCTTTCTCAAGTAAAGGTATTAAAGATTGAATAACGGAATCTATCGCATTTCCGGCTGTCACCATCAAGAAAACTTTTCTTGGTTTCTCTAAAGAGTGGATAAATTCTTCTATTTGATAATATGGATTTAATTTTTGCGCTTCTTCTTTTTGTAAAAGCTTGTCGGTTAAATCCGGCGTATAATTATAGACTGCTACTTGCTCGCCTTTATTGGCCATGTTTAAGGCAATGTTACTGCCCATCACACCTAAACCAATAACGCCTATTGTATTTAACATTGTGTTCGCTCCTTTTTCACATTTCTACACGACTAAATTAAGTAATAAAATAAACACTAAACCTGCAACAGAGACAACTGTTTCTAGCAATGTCCATGTAGCAAAAGTTTCTTTCATGCTTAACCCAAAGTATTCTTTAAACATCCAGAACCCTGCATCATTGACATGTGAAGCAATTAAACTTCCTGCGCCAGTTGCCAGTACCATTAAAGCTGGATTGACATCATTTTGACCTAACAGTGGGATGACGAGCCCTGCAGTTGTTAAGGCGGCAACTGTTGCTGAGCCTAATGAAATACGTAAAATAGCCGCAATAATCCATGCTAATAAAATCGGTGATAATGATGTACTATGGAATAAATTTGCTACATAATCACCAACACCGCCATCAATTAAAACTTGTTTAAAGGCGCCACCCCCACCGATAATTAACAGCATCATACCTATATGCGTAATTGCTACTGTACAAGATTCCATTACCTGTTTAATAGGGATATTTCTCGCTATTCCCATCGTGTAAACGGCAACTAATAAGGAAATCAACATCGATGTTCCGGCTTCTCCGATAAAACGGATAACGGCTAACATGCTGTTATCTTCAAAGCCCATTGTTTTTTGGAGCAGTGTAATAATCGTCGCGATGGACATTAAAATAACAGGTAATAATGCAGTGAATACACTAATAGCAAAGCTTGGCGTATCTTCTAGTTTAAATGTTTTTTGTTCACCTAGAGAGGCGATATTCCCTGTTTTGTTGAATGATTCAGGAACTAATTTTTTCGTCACTTTAGTAAGAACAGGTCCTGCTAAAATAACAGTTGGAATGGCAATAATAAAACCATAAAGCAATACTTCACCGATGTTTGCCCCAAATTCGCCAGCGATAACAGTAGGCCCTGGATGTGGAGGCAAAAATCCGTGTGTGACAGATAAAGCGGCTGCCATCGGAATACCTAGATATAAAATCGAGATCTTTAATTGTCTTGAAATAGCAAAGACTATCGGAATTAATAGCACGAGTCCTACTTCAAAGAACAGCGCGACACCGATAATAAAGGAAGCCACTACAACGGCCCATTGAATATTCTTTTCCCCAAATTTGTTAACAAGCGTCATGGCAATGCGTTGCGCACCACCAGAATCAGCGATTAACTTGCCTAGCATGGCACCAAGACCAAATATTAAGGCTAAGTGGCCTAACGTACCGCCTAAACCTGCTTCAATTGTTTTGACAATGCTATCTAAAGGCATCCCTAGAGCCAAGGCTACCCCAAATGACACGATAATTAATGAGATAAATGTATTTAATTTAAACCCCATTATTAAAATTAACAGAGCAATAATCCCAATACTTACGATAACTAATGGCATATATTCTCCTCCTTTTAATTCGAGCTTAATAAGCTTCTTTGATAATTAGATATAGATGCATACTCGTCTGTTAATAGTCTAGATAAACGAATGAAAATAGGGAGTAGTTGTCTATATTCTTTTGCCGCTTCTTCTATTGGTGTATGTGTATAGGTGTCACCAACCATATCTGCAGCAATCTCAAAGGAATTAATTTTTCCGAGAGCATATAAACCTAAAATACAAGCGCCAAGACATGAGCTTTCATAGCTTTCAGGTACTGTGACTTCGGATTCGAAAATATCGGCCATCATTTGTCTCCAAATGACAGAGCGAGAAAATCCACCTGTTGCTTGAATACGTGTGACAGGGCTTTCCATATATTCGAGTAATGCTAAATACACCGTATATAAGTTATAGATAACTCCTTCAAGAGCAGCTCGTATCATATGTTCTTTTTTATGTGATAGTGTTAAACCAAAGAATGAGCCGCGTGCATTAGGATTCCATAAAGGCGCACGTTCTCCTGATAAGTAAGGATGAAATAGTAATCCATCTGCACCAGGTCTTACACGTTCAGCTATTTTTGTTAACACTTCATAGGAATCAACACCAAGTCTTTTGGCTGTTTCAACTTCGGACGAGGCAAATTCATCACGAATCCAACGTAGAACCATACCACCATTGTTTACAGGGCCACCAATAACCCAATGGTTTTCGGTTAAGGCATAGCAAAAAATTCTACCTTTTACATCTGTTTTAGGTTTATCGATAATAGTACGGATGGCACCGCTTGTTCCAATTGTGACGGCAATTTCACCTTTTCGAATAGCATTAACACCTAAATTTGAAAGTACGCCATCACTGGCACCTATGACGAAGGGTGTTTGCGGGTCAATGCCCATTTGTTTAGCTAAATCAACATGACAGTTCTTAAATAATGTTGTTGTTGGAACAAGTGTCGATAATTGTGCTCTTGTAATACCTGCAATTTTTAACGCTTCTTCATCCCAATCTAATGTATGAAGATTCATCATGCCCATCGCGGAGGCTAGTGAATGGTCCACAACATATTGATTGAAAAACTTTTTGAAAATATATTCTTTAATGCCGATATATTTTTTTGTTTTACGAGCGATTTCAGGGTGGTCATTTACAAGCCAAGTAATTTTGCTTAAAGGGGACATTGGATGAATAGGTGTACCTGTTCGTTTATAAATTTCGAGTCCATTCCATTCATCTTTAATTTTTAGTGCCCATGCTTCACTGCGATTATCTGCCCAAGTAATGACGGGTGTTAACGGGTTGTCGTTTTCATCTACAGCGATAATACTATGCATTGCACTGCTAAATGACACAAATAATAGGGGCTTATCTGAGTGGTGTTTCATAATGTTCGTGATCACTTGAAGCACTGCTTGAAAAATCTCATCAGGATTTTGCTCAGCCGTCGAAATATCAGGTGTATAGAGTGGATACCCGATACTATCTTGGTGAATAACTTTCCCGTGTTCACTGAATAATACGGCTTTTGTGGTCGTAGTACCTATATCAACACCTAACATATAGCTAGTCATGTTCTAGTTCAACTCCCTTAGATAGTAATTGTTGTGACCGCCATAAGTCATCAACCTTTCCTTGAACATCACGGAAATTCTCGTGTAAAGATTGAATCATGAGCTCTCGATCTTTTGCTCGAATAGCCTCAATATACAGTTCGTGATTTTTTATAATGCGCGTGAAATCCTCGTGCTTTTCCTTGAAGCGCATACGCATAGATAACAAAATAAAGCCTTCCATTACCGGCTTTAAATTCGTCCAAATCATCGTGATATAAGAATGCCCAATAGATTGAATTATAGTCTCGTGAAAAATAACATCCTGATAAGAAAATTCATCCGCATCATTATATTTAACCGCGATTTTCATCATTTCTAATATTTTGCTAAGTTCCATCGCTAAAGTAGTTGTGTCCATTTTCATAAGACGTTCAAAAACAAATGTTTCAATGAGTAAACGAACATCATAAATTTCTTCAATTTCTTTTTCTGGTAAACCAATGACAACAGCACCCATTCTTTCCAATCGGATAATGTTTTCGGATGCTAGTATTTTCAGGGCTTCACGAATAGGTGAACGACTTACTTCAAAATCGGCTGCTAATTTGTTTTCTGAAAGAATGGTACCGCTTTCAATCAAGCCTGAAAGAATACGCATTCTAAGCTCGTAAGCAACGCGGTCTCCTGTCGAAGCCTTAGAGAGCCATTTTTGTGGATATAAATAATCCTTAGAATCATTCATAATTTCACCCTTTTTATCGTTTTAGTATACTTGTATACAAGTATTATAATCAGATTGAAAATAAGATTGCAAGCGTCTTACTAGGAATAGAATGATTAGTGGTATTTAGAAAGCAAAGAAAGCCAGTGAAATTTTATGTGGAATACAATTTCGCTGGCTTTCTATTATTGAAGTTTTACTTGGATTCGCCCAATGCCATTTAAATATTGCTCATAGCGCGCAATCTCAAGCTTTACAGGATTAACAGGGAGGTTTTCGGCATCTTCCATATCAAATTGCTGTCCAATTAACATATAGTTTGCATCCTCGGAAATCCACTCGCTATTTGAATGATAAGTTTCGCCATTAGCGTCGATAAAATGATTAAACACACTTTTAAATTCATTTTTTTGGTAGGTGAACACTTTATATTCGATTTCAAAGTTATCTTTTATTTCAAGCTCAATATTAATATTCTTGGGCTGAGTAATAACATTCTTCTTATTAAAATCAATGACTACGAATTGGTCCGCTTTATCGATAGCCTCGATTTCTCGGAATTCAATTGTAATACTTTCAGGAATACGGAAATAATTGCTCTCAAGCAGAATGCTAAATTGGGTATCTTCATAATTCCCAAATCCAGAATAGCCGTTTCGAATTTTGCCCCATTCCTCTTGATGCTCATCATAAATGCGAATGTCTTCAAAGCTTAATATTTTTTTAGCATTCGATAAATCTATCGACATTTTCAATTCTGTTCTAAGCGGAGAAATAATAAGCTCATGAATCGTAAAGCCTTGACCATCAACAGTTACATGCTTATGAATAGGGAACTTTTTCGATGCTTTAATGTCATTTTTTAATGTAAAAGACATGTGAAAGACTGTTTCTGGTCGATCTCTTAATGAGAGGACTATTTCAAAATCTGGTGATGAGTAATCCATACCTTGGCTTGCGGCTACTTCAATCGTATTTTCTACTTCAAACGTTCCTTCTGGCTGGGCTGGCCAGCTACTACCATAAGAAGCTTCGATTTTTTTACCTTGCTGTTTAATTTCTGTACTTATACCGTTGAAGTTTGCCAAGTCTTCATCTGATTGAAGTTTATAGGAAATAATCATGCCGGACTCGTCTGCTACAACACTTGTAATCGTGAGTGTTTTTCCATTAATCGTCTGGCTCACGTTTATAGGCTCATAATATTCGTTGTCCATAATATCTTGAATACCTTTATCATAGGTAATCATTTCGACAAGTGGTTTTAATACTGGAATTTGTGCCATTGTATAGGCGAAAGCAGGTGAGATTCTGATGGAGCTAATAAGGGCAATCATTATAAGAGCAGCAGTCATCGTAATTTGTAGCAGTCTTTTCTGACGAGCCCTTCTTTTTAATTGCTTGTATGCAATGAATTGTTTAGATGATTGCAATGTTTCTATAGGCACTGATTCAAGTAATGCTAAATATCTTTGTTGTTGTTCATCATTCATCTGACTCATGAAACGCCCCCCTCTCCTAATAAGTGACGAAGCTTTTTTAATGTTTTATGTAATCTTGATTTAACTGTGCCTTCAGGTATTTTTTGTAACGTGGCAATGTCGCTATTTTTTAAATCTTTAAAGTACTTTAAATGGATAAGTTCCTGTTGTTCAACGGGAAGCTTTGAAATCACATCATTTAGTTCAAATAGTTCTGCCATCTGCTGAGGCTGTTCCTCTAGATTATCTGTTACGACAATGCGTTTTTGCTGTCGTTTCATCATTAAACATGTATTAATCACAATGCGTACAAGCCACGTTTTAAAATACTCAGGTGTTTGCACTTTATGAATATTTTTTAGGCATTGATAGGTCATTTCTTGTAGTGCATCATTGGCATCATGCTCATTTTGCATATAGCTATAGGCAACGCGATACATCGAATCTCTATATAGTTCTAGAAGCCTTAACTGCGCTGCTTTATTGCCCTTAATCGCTTGTTTTGCAAGCTCGATTTCGTCCATCTCCATGCCTCCTTTAATGATTAGATGCACCAACTAAATCGTTCGTTCATTTTATTTTATAAAATTTTGTTAGCAGCAAGTCTATTTCTACAAAAAAATCCCCTTTAAATAAACCAAGTACGTTTTACAGGTTTATTTAAAGAGGATAATTTATTTTTGTTAGTTGTTATCGATCCCAGAATCGACCATCAGCTATACCTTGAATAAATGATTCGATCGTATCAGTTTTTAAATTATAGACGCCCGATCCATCAGGGTTTATTCTGCTTGAATCCAATGCATGTGCATCACTAATGTCAAAGGCTATAGGCTTACAATGTTTATAGGTCGTTTCCATAAACTCAAACACAGGTGTCTGAATAAGCGATTCACTACTAATGACTAATATAGCATCAAAAAGGCTAGCATCTGTTGTGTCATACGTATCGGTTACTTTAAGGGAGTCATTGAATCGATTAACCTTTTGATCGACGATACTATAATTTAGTCGATTTTTTGCTAAAGCCTGAATCCATTCCGTTAGAAGTGATAAATCAGGTTTGCCATTTAATACGATGGCTACATTTTTAGTGTCGGGTTTAAAGATTGTATTAGCTATGCTAAGTGCAGGTGATTTTTTATTGGACTGTACTTCAAGGTTTTGCTTAGGCAATTCCACTCCAATATTGCCCGCTACTTCCTGTGCCAATTCATGATCGATATGATTGATCAGGTCAATGGCATTCGATTTCACTACATTTGATTTACATTTACCTAGTTCAAAACTAAAGGCTTTTTTAATATGGTGTTTCTCAAAAGGAGCCATACTATTATAAAATAGCTTAGCTTGCGAATAAAAATCGAGGAAGCTTTCGCTACGACCACGAATCTTACGACCATCTATTTTTTCCTGATAATGCTCATAGCCACCTTCTTCAGCAGGGACAGGCGCTGGTTGATTGTCATTTAAGCCATTTCGATGATAGCTTGTTTGCCCTCGGAATATTGCCATTTGGTGCATTCCGTCGCGCTGATTGTTCTGATACGGACAGACAGGTTGATTAATCGGAATTTGATGGAAGTTAGGTCCTCCTAATCGGGATAATTGTGTGTCTGTATAAGAAAATAATCGTCCTTGTAAAAGCGGGTCATTTGAAAAGTCAATTCCAGGTACAACATGCCCTGGGTGAAACGCAACCTGTTCTGTTTCAGCAAAGAAGTTATCGACATTGCGGTTCAATGTCATTTTACCAACGATTTTGACAGGAATCTCTTCCTCTGGCCATAGTTTAGTAGGGTCTAATATATCAAAATCAAATGCATGCTCATCTTCTTCAGGAATTAACTGTAAACCTAATTCCCATTCAGGATAATCGCCTTTTTCAATTGCTTCATATAAATCTTGACGATGGAAATCAGGGTTTTTCCCGGCTATTTTTTGGGCTTCGTCCCAAACGAGTGAATGTACACCTAAAGTAGGCTTCCAATGGAATTTCACAAAATGGACTTGTCCTTTCGCATTGACAAGACGGAAAGTATGGACGCCGAAGCCTTCCATCATGCGTAAGCTACGAGGAATGGCACGATCACTCATATGCCACATAACCATATGGGCCGTTTCAGGGTTTTGCCCAATAAAATCCCAAAATGTGTCATGAGCACTTGCACCTTGTGGAATTTCATTGTGTGGTTCCGGTTTGACCGCATGGACAAAATCAGGGAACTTAATGGCATCTTGAATAAAGAAAACAGGCATATTATTGCCGACTAAATCATAATTGCCTTCGTCTGTATAAAATTTAGTAGAAAACCCTCGTACGTCCCTAACTGTGTCATTCGATCCTCTAGAACCTTGTACTGTCGAGAAGCGAACAAATACAGGTGTTATTTTGGATGGGTTTGTAAGGAAATCTGCCTTCGTATATTCTTCTAACGATTCATAAACTTGAAATACACCATGTGCGCCAACACCACGTGCATGCACAATACGTTCAGGAATGCGCTCGTGGTCAAAGTGAGTCATTTTCTCACGGAAATGAAAGTCCTCCATAAGGGTAGGGCCTCTTAACCCTGCTTTTAAGGAAAATTCATCTTCTGCCATTTTTAAGCCTTGATTCGTTGTTAAGGCATGTTTTCCTTGGTTATCAATGATAAATTGTTGTAATTGTTCAGTTTTTTTATTTTCCATGTGAATCCTCCTCCATAGACGATTATTTTGTACATTCCCTTTTTAAAGGAATAAAAACATAGCGTATTGTTGGGAAGAGGAAAAGCGTGCTGCTATAAAAGAGAAAAAGTGTTAGATTGACTGCAATCAATCTAACACTTTTCTTTACCGTTAATGTCCGCTACGGTGGTGCTTTCCGCTCAGCACAGTAAGCCGCAACCGTCGCTGTCGCGCCGCTTGTTGCGTCTTACGTTCTGTGCGTTCCCGCAGGAGTCACCACCTCCGCTACCATCAACTAGTACTCTCTCCTATTTTTTTATCTATTGCAAAAGAGGCAAAAGCTAATGAATCAAGCTGTTTGCATAACAGAAAGATATCATCAATTTAACACTTTTCTTTACCGTTGATGTCCGCTATGGTGGTGCTTTCCGCTCAGCACAGTAAGCCGCAACCGTCGTTAGCGCGCCGTTTCACCATTGCTAGCTCCGTCTAATTAGCGTTTTATTTTGCTATTTCTACAGCAGGTCGTTCTTTATGCTGAAGGTGGCTTGAAATCCAGCCGATGACAACGGCAAGTAAAAGATATATGAGTAAAATTGTGCCTTGTGTCACTAAGTTTGACCAGCCACCAAGGGTAATGACTTCTTGGAAACTTTGTAGTGAGTGTGCCATTGGTAAAACTTCTCCTATTTTAGCTAGTACAGGGTTGCCTAGTACGCCAGGGAATGTACCACCACACGTTGCTAATTGTAATACTAATAATGTTACGGCTAAAAATTTACCGACATTTCCTAAAAGAATAATAAGCATTAGGATAAGGGTCATGAAAGTAAATGAGATGACGATACTTGAAAGGAAAAAGAGCGGTACACTTGCTACTTCTAATTTAAATCCTAACAGTATAACGAGGTCTACAATAACCGATTGAATGAAACCGACGACATAGACTAATCCTAATTTATTAATAAAGTGAACAGTGCCAGTCACTTTTAGCAGTTCTCTGCGGCCTAGTGGCAGAATATTAGATGCCATAATGCCTCCTACAAATAAAGCAAGTGACAAGAAATAAGGTGCGATTCCGACACCGTAGTTCGGCACGTCAGATAAATCGGATTCTACTAATTCAATTGGTTGAGCAAACATCGATGTCGTTGCATCATCAGATTGAATAGTAGACGTTTGTGTTGCCGCGCTATTAAGCTTTGTTGCTAGCTCATTTGATCCATCAACTAACGAAGATAGCCCTTGTTGTAGTTTTGGGAAGCCGCCTGATACTTCATTAATGCCACTAGATAGAGCTGTAATGCTTGTATTAAGTGACGTAAAGCCTGTCGACCATTTGGCAAAACCGCTAGCAAATGCAGCTGCTCCCTGTTGTAATTGTTGAGCTCCAGCAGTAGCTTCAGTCATCTTTGTGCCAAACGTTTGCATATTAGCTTGGAGAGTAGCTTGACCAGTAGCCATACTATTAGCAGCAGCTGCCACTTGTTGTTGTCCAGTTGTTAAAGAAGTTTCTGTTGCAGATAATGTTTCTGCTAAAGCAATGATATGTTGCATTGCGGGATCTTGCTTTATTTCTGGATTGGCTTTGATGTATTGAGCTAATTGCTCGTTTAAATTAGTTGCTGTAGCCGCCGCTTGTTGTTGTCCTTGGGCAAGCTCTATATTTTTTGTAGACCAAGCTGCCATACTTTGGCCCATTTGCTCCATACCTGATTGAAGGGAGTGTTGTGCGCCAGTTAGTTGCTGTAGTCCGCTAGAAAGGGAGGCAGAACCAGTAATAAGTCCTTGTGCGCCATTCGATAAGCTTTCCTGCCCTGCTGACAGGTTGGAACTTCCTGTTTTCAGCTTTTGAGCACCTTCATCTACACTTTGCATGCCAGCCGCTAATTTATCGCTGCCACTTTGTATGTCACTTGCTCCTTTAGAAAGCTTTGCGGCGCCAGTTCCGGCTGTTGCAAAACCAGTCGAAGCATCCTGGAATTTAGTAAGTACAGATTCGGAGTAAAACTTCGTAATGCTAGCGTTAATTTTCATTTTCATTTTTTCCACGGCTGTTGTCGTAATTTGTGAAGCGACAAAGTTTTTTCCTGGATTGATTTCATACGAAAGTTTAGCTGTTTTTGGGGTTTCTTCCATTAAAGTAGTGACGTTTTGAGAAAAATTCTTTGGAATCGTAATGACCATATAATAGTCGCCTGCTGACAGCCCTTTTTCTGCGGTTTTAGCAGAGACAAAATGGAAGTTTAATTCTTTACCATCTTTTAGTTCGTCAATAAAATCATCCCCGACATGTAATGGTTCGTTATCGATGATAGCCCCTTCGTCAAGATTAACGACAGCTACGGGTAGCTTGTCTAATTGTCCATATGGATCCCAGTAGCCGGCTAAAAAGAAGCCAACGTAAATTAAAGGAACAAGCATAAGAAAAATAAAAGCCGTTCGCCCATGTTTATGTTTCCATATGGCTACTAAGTCTTGCAATATTAAGTGAAATCCTTTCATGAAATAATCCTACCTTCCTATTTTTAAAAGATTATTTCATAATAATCTATTGTATTAATGTTGTATAATACATAAATCGTTATTACATAATAGATTTAAAGCTATATAACGGGAGGTCAAAATGGAACTTTTACAGTTAAAGTATTTTCAAACGGTTGCTCGACTTGAACATATGACAAAGGCGGCACAACAACTTCAAATCGCGCAGCCATCATTAAGTAAAACGATTTCCCGTTTAGAGGAAGATTTGGGCGTAGCGTTATTTGATCGAGAACATCGGAAAATTAGCTTAAATGAAGCTGGCAGAATTTTTTTAAACAGAGTGGAAAGAGCGTTTGCAGAATTAAATGAGGGGCAAAGAGAGCTTACACAATTTACTGAACAGGATCAAAAGAGTATTACATTGGCAGTGACCATTCCTAGAGTGTTACCTGCTTTATTAGGATCATTTTTAATGAAATATCCAGATGCGCGGTTTCAACAGTTTCTAAAATCAGTTTCTTCTATGAAAAAACTGTTGATGGAAGGGGAGTTGGATTATTGTATATCTTCTGTTCCTATTGAGGGCGAGGGTATTAGATGGGAGCCGCTCATTACAGAAGAAATATATTTAATTGTTCCACCGAATCATCGCTTAGCGGGCAAGGATAGTATTCGATTGGCCGAGGTAAAGGATGAGGCGTTTATTAGTATGAATACTGGATTTGGCTTTCGAAATTTAACCGACCAGTTTTGTCGTGAGGCGGGGTTTGTTCAAAATATAGCCTTTGAGGGGGATGAACCTTCCGTTATTTCTGACTTAGTACGACAAGGATTAGGTGTGGCTTTCGTTTCTGCTTTATCGTGGGCTTCAAAGTCAGAGGAGTCGCCTCATAAACTGCGAATTGATGAGCCATCTTGTCAACGAACAATTGGACTAGCGTGGTCGGAAAAACGCTATTTTACGCCAATGGCTAAAAAGTTTCGCTTATTTGTTTTAGAGTATTTTTTAACAATTGCTTCATTTAATAGATGACCCAGCTAGTAGTAGGGTCATCTAAAAACGAACTAGTTATCCGTGAGCGGACGATACATTTTACTCATGGAGCTATAAAAATCTTGTAAAATCGGATTACTCAAATTTTTAGTTAAGGCAATGAGTTTAACGGGAATATTGGAAGTATATGTTTCTAAAATAGTCGCTGTTCCTTCTTCAATTTCCTTTTTTATTCTGCTTGTCCCAATGACGCCGAGATACGGATGGTTGAGGACGGCATTTTTTATGCTTTCATCACTATTACAATGTATTGTATTTGGGAAATGAATGCCTTTGTTCAATATTTCGAATTTAATAAATGGCGCTCTTAGGTCGACCAATACCGGATATTTTGCTAAATAGTTTTCTGTTTGTGCAGCGTCATGTGCTACTTTACTTGAAGAAAATAACACTAAGCTTTCATAATCAATGCATTGGTTGGAAACATCAGCGTTTAACGTTCTGCCATTGACAATAGCAAAGTCCATCTCGTTTTGGACTACCTTTTTTAAAGCTTCATCACTACTATCTACAGCATAAACTTCTATTAATATATCTGGATTCTTTTTTTGGAAATGTACTATATGTGGTAGAAAAAAACGGTCGCAATGTTCATCCAATGCGCAAATACGAATAACTTGTTTTTCTCCTTGAAATTCTTCGATTTTTCTCTGTATCGTAAACATCTCATTCAAAATATTTTTTGCATGTTCATAAAGAATTTCCCCAGCTTTCGTTAGCTGTCTTTTATTGTCTACTTTTTCGAAAAGGGGTAGGCCGATCTCATCCTCTAAATGCTGTAGATGCTTTGTAACAGTCGGTTGTGAATAATTAAGACGCATCGCTGCTTGTATTAATCTTTTTTCTTCTGCTACGATCTGAAATGTCTGAAGGTGTCTAATTTCCAATTACATAACAACCTTTCCTGTTAATTTCTAAAGCTAAATAGTAAGTAAAAATGATTATAAATTGCCGATTTAATTTTTGAAATATAATTATAACGCTAAATATTTAAAATAGTAATATAGAATATTCACTATTAGAATATTAATAACCTGTAATGCATTATAAAATAAAACACATGAAAGCGTTAGCAATATTGGGTATTTTCAAAATTTTTCTAAATTTATTTTTTAGCTGAAAGGATGGTCGAACTCACTCGTTTTAAGAGTTAATTCATAAGAAGGATCGATTGCTTTATTATACTAATCACAAAGGGGTGTTATGTTTGAGTACTGCCAAACCACTGAAGATAGAAGAAGGTACTGAAAAGAAGAAGAAGAAAAAGGGCGGGTTAAACGCATATGTGTTAATGTTTTTAATCATTTCCGTTCTTACTGTATTAACGTATATCATACCTGCTGGTCAATATGCTAGATATGAGGAAAATGGTAGAACAATAATTGACCCTACGAAATTTGAATATATTTCAAATACACCTGTAGGGTTGCTCGATATGTTTAATGCCTTTCACCAAGGGATGGTAAAAGGAGCACCAATTATTTTATTCGTTTTACTAATTGGTGGTGCTCTTGGAATTATGCAAGCAACAGGGTCGATTGATGCGTTAATTCGATTTACTGCACAGAAATTTGGTACAAGGAAAAAATTAATCATTCCAGTGATGGTACTGCTATTCTCATTACTCGGTACACTGATCGGAGCGGCTGAAGACGCATTGGTCTATATTACAATTGTAGCGCCAATGGCAATTGCCTTAGGTTTTGATGCATTAACGGGTGTAGCAATCGTCTTTCTCGGTATGATAGGTGCTGGATTTACTGCCGGCATTACGAATCCGTTTACAATTGGTGTTGCGCAAACAGTTGCTGAGCTACCTATGTACTCAGGTATTGGCTTACGTATTGCCATTTACGTTATATTCTATATTTTATCGGTTGGCTTTATTATTCGCCATGTCAATAAGATTGAAAAAAATCCTGAACTAGCTGAATACGGCAAGTTTAACCCAAATGAAAGAATTACGTTTGATGAAGGATATAAGTTAAGTAAAAGACATGCACTTTCTCTATTAGTCTTTTTAGGTTGCTTTATCGCGTTGATTTATGGCGTTATTAGTCTTGGTTGGTATATTAGTGAAATTGTAGGGATTTTCTTATTAGGCGCTATTATTATGGGTCTTATCGGAAGACTTTCTGGTAATGAAATGACGGATGCATTTTTAAAAGGCTGTTCGGAAATGATTTCAGGTGCCATGATTATTGGTATTGCCAATACGATTCTTGTTGTTCTTACTTCAGGTAACTTATTAGATACGATTTTACATGTCACTTCTAATTTACTGAATGGTTTATCGCCAAGCGTAACAGCAGTAGGGATGGCAGTAGTCAATTTCTTTATCCATTTCCTAGTGCCATCTGGAAGTGGACATGCATCTTTAGTTATGCCTATTATGGCTCCTTTAGCGGATTTAGTTGGCGTAACAAGACAAACAGCTGCGTTTGCTACTGTAATGGGTGGCGGTGTCTCTAGTTTAATTATTCCGACGGGTGGCTTATTATTAGCAGCTCTAGGTATGATGGGCATTCCTTATTCAAAATGGGCTAAGTGGGTATTACCATATGTAGGCATTCAAATTGTCATTGTTGTAATCTTTTTAATTATTGCCCAGGCAATTAATTATGGGCCGTTTTAATATCAAAGATAGCTCGGTATGGGACGTTCATTCTTTTCTATATTCGCCAAGTTACAAAAGTGAGATGGCGAACGAGGAAATAGGAGGCGTTTGTAGAATTCCTTTCAATAAAAATATACTAATGGGGTGAATGAAATGGATTATCGTCATGCTTTATCAAAAATTATTGAAGAAAAACGACAAAAATTAATTTCTGTAAGTGATCAAATTTGGGGTTATGCTGAAACAGGCTTTGAAGAGTTCCAATCTGCAGAATTATTATGTAAAACGATAGAAGAAGAAGGCTTTACGGTAGAGAAAGGTGTCGCAGACATCGATACTGCCTTTGTTGGTAGCTTTGGCACAGGGAAGCCCGTAATTGCTGTTTTAGGCGAATTTGATGCGCTAACTGGTTTAAGTCAAGTTGGTGGCGACATTCAATATAATCCGGAAGTAACAAACGGCAATGGACACGGCTGTGGACATAATTTACTTGGGACAGGTGCATTAGCTGCTGCTATCGCTATTCGTTCTTATTTAAAAGAAAACAATCTTGAAGGGACGGTTCGTTACTATGGGTGTCCTGGTGAGGAAATCGGTAGTGGTAAAACCTTTATGGTGCGAGCGGGATTATTTGATGATGTAGATTTTGCGGTATGCTGGCATCCATGGTCTCGAAACGCTGTTTGGTCTATGGCATCTCTAGCGTGCTACGAAGTTTCTTATCGATTTAAAGGGAAAAGCTCTCATGCTGCTAGTACGCCTCATCTTGGCAGAAGTGCGCTCGATGCAGTTGAATTAATGAATGTGGGCGTTAACTATTTACGCGAACATATCATTCCTGAAGCAAGAGTTCATTACGCTGTTACGAATACGGGTGGCGTATCACCGAATGTTGTACAAGAAAAGGCAGATGTCTTGTATTTTATTCGTGCACCACGTGTATCGCAAGCAGAAGATATTTATCAGCGCATTTGTGATGTCGCAAGAGGGGCTGCCCTGATGACTGGTACAGAGGTAGAAATTGATTTTGCATCAGCAGCTTCTGATATATTGCCGAATAATACATTAGAAGAGGTAATGTATAATAACTTTGTTGCCTTAGGTGTTCCGCAATATGATGAAAAAGAGCAACAATTTGCGAAAGATATTCGTGCAACATTATCTGAGGCCGACAAAAATGAAGATATTAAGGCGAATAAAGAACTAGCAGGACAAGATTTAGCACATGTCATCGACCCATTTATCCCATCTAACGGAATATTGCCCGGTACAAGTGATGTTGGCGATGTGAGCTGGGTTGTCCCTACTGTACAATGTATGGTAGCGTGTGAACCTGTAGGAACACCTCTGCATACATGGCAAATTGTTTCTACGGGTAAAACTTCAATTGCCCATAAAGGTATGCTACATGCTGGGAAAGTAATGGCGGCAACTGCTATTGAAGCGCTACTAAACCCTGAAGTCATTGAAAAAGCGAAACAAGAATTAATTGAACAACGCAATGGTGAGGACTATATATGTCCAATTCCTCCTGAAGTAAAAAAATATAAACTTCAGACTGTATAAACAAGTTAAAAATCCACTGTGCTCCTATGTAGCGCAGTGGATTTTTTAAGATTTACTAAGTGCCAGGCACCCAAACAATTCTGAAAATTTTAGGGTTTGCTGCGGAAACGCACGCAATGTAAGTCGCAACAAGCCGTGCGTAAGCGAGGGTTGCGGCTTACGGTGTGCCCGTGGAAAGCACAGTGGATTTTTACGATATAGGCTATCAGACTTGGCTTAACACCAAACAATTACTTCGTGAGGTGTAGTTTGGGCTGGAATACTTCTTGTCGTCGGTCCATACACAACAATAAGGGTGCGATTGGCAGGGCTTTTTGTAAAAGGCTGACCATTTCTCAGCAAAATAGGTGTGTAAGGAGCGAGATTTAATTGTAACTGCCCATCACTACTCAATAATTGAGCATTAAAATAATCTACTTTAACATTTTGATAGCTGTTTTCCTTTACAACGATCAGTGCTTGGTATTGTGGGGGATAAATTAAAGGGGCAGGCGCATTGCCATCATAATATCCGACAATGCGATCACCACGTCTCACAACTTCTTGATTTACAAAGTAAGTAGTGGGTGAAATCACAAAATTAACGATGCCACCAGCACCGTCTTCTACCGTCATTAACGTATAACAACCTTCACTTTGCCCATTTTGCCCAGTTGCAAAATCATTTATTTGCGTAACGACGCCCTGAAAAAAATTGAAATTTACCATAGCCATTCCTTTCTTAGAACGCAATTCCATATGACGATGAGGAAATTGCGTCTTATCATACAGTGTTATTTTAATCTATGTTACAAGTCATATATGGGTGACAGTGTATGCTTAGCTTAAAAAAAAGCAATAATATATTTTTTTCCTGAATCACTATATACTTAATTTGGGCTAAACGTAAACGTAATTTATCTAAGGAGGGGAGCCTATTGAATTGGATTTCTAAAAATAAGAAACCCTTTTTAGCATTCATCGTTATCATTATTTTTATTGCGGGTCTGCTCGATATTAAATATGAGGGACTATTTTTTCAAATGTTACCTACATCGATTCAAAGCTATTTAGCTAACATGTTTTAACTAAAATATTTTTAAGCAGTAGACCAAACTTTCAGCTTAAATAAATGCTTAGATAAATAAAAAACCCCCAGCTTGGCCACACTTTAAAATGAAAAGACGATGATCAGCTAAGCTGCTTCATTGCTTTTCAATACAATCAATGGGGGATGGCTATGTCAAATATGAACAAAAATCGTAACAATGCAAAAGTCACGGACAAGCAAAGTGCGAAAAAACCATATCAAGGTGGCAAGAAGCTTTATCAAGGGGAGTTTGGATCTGAATTCGATTTTGACGGCGCTTCAGCACAAGCGAATAACGTTTCTGAAGCACAAGAGAAGACAGCCTCACGACAACCTGTAAGCGAGCGGACTGCATGGCACTAGTTTGTATTTGACAACTATTCAATACATTGAGTTGAAAGGACTAAGGTGTACACCTTAGTCCTTTCTTAAATCTATGTTCTGTGGAATTTTTATTGTAACCGTCGTACCTATTCCTATAGTTGAATTAATTGTAATGCCATAGTCGGCTCCGTAGTATAGTTTAATGCGCTGATCGACATTGTTAATGCCAACGCCGCCGAGTTTTGTTCGCTTTTCGTTAGGCTCTTTTGTTAATTGTGTCACATCAAAGCCGGATCCATTGTCTTCGATGATAAACGCCACATCATTGCCACTAGGAATGGCGCGAATGTCAATATGACCGATATGAGAAGTACCTCGAATGCCGTGATATAAAGCATTTTCAACAATGGGTTGTAAAAGAATCTTCGGCATTTGGACGTTTCGGATTGTTTGATCACCGACAATCGTATAATTTAACTTATCTCCGTACCGTTCTTTCTGGATAAACAAGTATTGACGCACATGGTCTAATTCATTTTCTACAGTGGTCAGTTCGTTTCCACCACTAAGTGACAAGCGGAAAAATTGGGCAAGTGCTTTTGTCATTTCAATTACTTTATCACTATCGTTAAACTCCGCCATCCAAACAATTGTATCTAATGTATTGTATAAAAAATGAGGATTAATTTGACTGTGTAGCGCACTTATTTCGGTTGCTCTTAAATGTTTCTCTTTTTCCGTAATTTCTTGCATTAATTTTTCAATTTGCCCAATCATACTATTAAAATGGTTTGCTAAACTTTGTGCCTCATAACATCCTTTTTCATCAATAGGTACTTCTTTTAAGCCGTTTTCGATATTTTGCATTGCTTTTTCTAAACGTTGAAATGGGGTTGTAATACGTCCGGCAAATAAAGCTACGCTAACTGCAGCTATAATAAAAAGAATGGCACCGACTAATAAAAAGATTTCGAGCAGTTGCTTTTTAATCATGAGCAATCCGTCTTGTGAGGATACCCCAACAAAGGTCCAGTCAGCATTATTTAACGTATAGGTATGCGTTAACGTATTTTTTTCTTTATCATAGCCTGCTTGATTGGCGATAATTTGCTGTAATTGTTGTTGTTTTATATGATTTTCAAAATAGGTTGTGTCTCTATGATAAACAACTTCTCCATTGTCATTGATAATAAAAGAAAAACCATCTTTGCCTAAATCCAAGTTAGCTAAAAAGTCTTCAATTACTTTATATTGAATATCAATAAGTAATACACCGATATTTTGTCCTTCTGTATTTTTTATTTCACGGCTGATTGAAATGACCCAATTGTCCTTGTCCATTGAAAATTGCTGCATACGTGCCGATGTCAGGACGGGGTTGCTGCCATTATTAACAGCCGCCACATACCATTGCTCCTTCATCATATTGCTCGACATACTCATAATTAAGCCCTTTTCATTGGACAGTACTTGCCCGTCTTTACTAACAATAACGACCGATTGAATGAATGGGTCTGTAGCCATCGTTGTGTGAATCATAGATAGTATATTTTGTTTTGTCGTAAGGTCACGTTCGGCACTTGAAAAATAGCTTACTAGCTGAGGGTCTTCAGCAAGTAAAGCTGATACTGCTTTTAGACGATCGATATACAGATCAATATACATACCGCTCTTTTCAACTGCTGTTTTTGTGCTAGATGTTGCTTCACTTAACACGACAGAGGAAATACTATAATATAAAATACCGCCCATTAATAACAATATAAGGCCACTAGCTTTTAAATAATGAAGGGCGATTTGCATGCGTAATGTTTTAAACATATTCCATTGCTTCACAGTTAGTCCCTCATCTTTTCTCTAAACTGATTTGGAGAAATATCAAATTTCCTTTTAAATGTAGCGCTAAAATAATTGGGGTCGTCAAAGCCGACTGCTGCTGCAATTTCATATACTTTCATATCCGTGCTGAGTAAAAAAATTTTTGCGCGATCTAAGCGGATTGACAGCATATAATCTTGAAAGTTTTTACCATAAAGTCTCTTAAATAAACTACTTAAATAGGAATTACTAAGTGCCAATTGCTTTGCTAAATAGTTTAAAGAGAAATCGACATTGGCAATATTACAATCTATCTCCTTTTGGATTTTAGCTTTATAACTAGTGTCGTTATTTATTTTTGTGTCATGTAGTATGCCTTCAACAAGGCGAGTAATCTCATGTTGATTTTGTGTTATTTGTAGTTTTTCTATTAATTTCTTTAACGTTTCTTGTATGTCTTTTTTAGAAACAGGTTTTAATACGTAATCATCAATGCCCGCTTTTAAAGCCGTTACGGCATAATCAAAATAATCATAGCCAGTAATAATAGCAATTTTGACATCAGGTTTAATTGCTTTAGCTGCAATGGCAAAGTCAAGGCCATTCATTTTGGGCATATTAATGTCTGCTAGAATAAGGTCAGGACTCTGTTCTTGAAAGATTGCAAGAGCAGTTTCTCCATTGGACGCCTCAAATACTTCACAGATGGAAAGCTCCTCAAAATCAACAAATGAACGAATTCCTTTAATAATGATAGCTTCATCATCGACAACTAATAATTTATACATGACTATCACCCCTTTATAAATTAGTGATCTGGAATGCAAATAGGCAACTTCCTGCATCGTACACATCCACTATACATGCCGCGGGAGTGTTCGTGAAAGTAGAAGGGACAGATTAGGGTCTGCCCTCTATAAGTTTCATGGATTAAGGTGAATGACTACATCGCAAAAATGAAGGCACAACGTAAGCCGCAACCATCGCTGTTGAGCAGTTTGTTGCGGCTTACGTGTTGGTAATTGTGTGAGAATTGTGTGAGTGCCTGGCACTGGTTTTTATTTTGTTAGATGCACTAAGTAACCATAGCCAGCTGCTTCCATTTCAGCTTGTGGAATAAACTTAATGGCAGCACTGTTGATACAGTAACGTAAACCGCCACGATCGATAGGTCCATCATTAAACACATGTCCTAGGTGACTATCGCCACTACGGCTTCTCACTTCGGTTCTAATCATATTATAGCTAGTGTCTTCGTATTCGAGCACTACTGCTGGGTCAATTGGTTTTGTAAAGCTTGGCCAACCGCACATGGAATCGTATTTGTCCGCTGATGAAAATAGGGGCTCACCTGTAACAATATCAACATAAATACCTGGATCATAAAGGTCCCAGTATTCATTGGAATAGGCCATTTCTGTGCCATTGCCTTGTGTGACGCGGTATTGTTCTTTTGTTAACATTTTTTTAATTTCTTCATCGCTTGGCTTTGGATAGAGTGCTGGGTCAATGAGTGAAGGAATTTCTTGATTTTCCAAAGAATCAAATTCTACATGGCAATAGCCATCTGGATTTTTTTCTAAATAATCTTGGTGATATTCTTCCGCCACTGTAAAGTTTTTAAGTGGTTCTACTTCCGTAACGATTGGATCATCATAACGTTCCTGTTCTTTCGCGACCAATTGATCAATAATGGCCTTATCTGCTTCATCTGTATAGTAAATACCTGTACGATATTGTGTGCCACGGTCATTTCCTTGCTGATTTAATAAAGTGGGGTCAATAATTTGGAAGAAATGTGTTAATAGCTTATCTAAATTAACGCGCTCAGGGTCGTAACGTACATGGACGGTTTCCGCATGTCCTGTGTTCTTCCAAATTACTTCCTCGTAGGTTGGATTTTCTGTGTTGCCATTGGCGTAACCTGACACCGCATCATACACACCGTAAACACGTGCCATATAATGTTCTACACCCCAGAAGCAGCCACCTGCAAGATAAATATCTTTTAAATTATTTGTATCGAAACTTAAGTTAACGTTTGGATTAGGTGGATATTTTGATTCAGCTTGAGCGGTACTTGCACTACTAGTTAACAAAGAAGTGTCAGCCGAACATGCTGATAACAATAGGACAATACTAAATAATGCGCCAAATAGTTTGAATTTCATTAGCTGTACCTCCCTTTCTTATTGGATACTTTTAAATTTCTCAACAATTTGTGAATTGCTTACATGACCCGGTAGCGTTTGAACGAGTGTACCATCTGAGCCGATATAAGCCGACGTTGGATAGGCTCGCACGTTGTATTGTTTTGCAATAGCACCATCTTCATCTAATAGCACTTTAATATTGGCTGTATTTTCAACTCCTTTAAACCATTTAATAAAGGCATCACTGTTTTTTTCATTATTGAAATTCGGAGAAACGATGCTTAAGACAACAAAATCTTGCTCTTCTCCAGCTAGCGTATTTAACTCTTCTAAACCTGCTAGGCAAATAGAACACCATGAAGCCCAAAATTTCACATACACCTTTTTGCCTTTATAGTCAGCAAGTTTGTAAGTATCCCCTTTAACATCTGTTAATTCGAAGGTTGGTGCATAACTCGCATTATTGTTAGCCGCTGCCTTTGTCGTAGGCGTACTTTTGGCATCGCCAGCGCAAGCACTTAAAAGGAATACTGCTGCTAATAAAACGACAAGTTGTTTCAAATGAACCATACAAAAGCTCCTCTCTTATTGTGGAATAAACGTTAGCAACAAGTTTAAATTGTTGGTCATTAAGACAATGCCCATGAAAATAATGATGATCCCACCAGCAATTTTGACTTTCTGTGCATGCTTATTAATTTTTCTAACATGCCTTAATAATAAATCTGAGAATATAGCAAGCAGTAAAAAGGGAATTAATAGCCCAAGGGCATAGAAAAACATCATCAATGCCCCATAAGTAGCTTGCCCCTCACTTGCCGATAAACCTAATACCGCCCCTAGAATCGGCCCGATACAGGGCGTCCATCCCATACTAAATGTCAGACCTAATAAATAGGTACCGAGTAAATCACGTTTATTACTTCTTGTTAGCTGTACTTTCGTTTCCTTCTGAAGGACAGCTAATTTGACGATGCCGACTTGATGTAAACCGAGCAACACGACTAGTGCACCACATACGACGATAAACCAATCTGTATTAATGACCGCACCAAGAAAACCGGCGCCAAAACCTAAAATGACGAAGCTCGTTGAAAGACCAAAAACAAAAATAACTGTTTTGAATAGTAAATGCGGGTTCATTTTCCATTTACCAATAGTGAAGACCTGTTGACTAGCTGTCCCGTTTGCATTGGTTGAAAGAACGGATAAATAAACAGGTAGTAAAGGGACAATACAGGGGGAGAGGAAAGAAAGGATCCCCGCAATAAAAACCGTACTAAATAGCAGCTGCCCGTCCACGAATGAAGCACCACCTTTCTTCTATAGCTTTATAGTAAAAAAAGTGAGGTAAAAGCAACATAGAATGATTTTCTGTAACTCTTAGATATCATCTTGTAAAAATGGCATATGTGTAAGAAAGATCAAGTTGGGGGCTTTACATAAAATAAGTAATGAAATAGACACAATAGTAGTTTTGAAAATTTTGGTAAGATAGAGGGGGAGGGGATTGCTGTGGAGATTATTCGAAAATATGGTTTGCTATTAGGAGGATTTGGCTTTTCATATTTAGGCAATTGGATTTATCTTGTCGCTTTAAATTTAATGGTTTGGCATTTAACGTATTCTGCGACAGCAGTAGCGGGTATTTTTATTGTTGGTCCGATTGCACGCATACTGACGAATTTTGTGGCAGGTTCTATTATTGATCGCTCAAATAAACGAAACATCATGATAGCGATGGATATTACACGTGGATTGATCGTCTTTTTAATGCCTTTTATGACGTCAATTTGGCTTATCTATAGCTTGTTGTTTTTAGCAAATATCGCTAGTAGCTTTTTTGGCCCTAGTAGTACATATTACATTGCTAAATACGTACATGATGATGATAAGCAACGTTTTAATGCATTATTAGGCACATTAAATTCAGGGTCTTTTATGTTAGGACCGGCAATTGCAGGTGTCCTGATAGCGGTTTTTAATATCAGTATCGCGATATGGATTAATAGTGTGACATTTTTTGTTTGTGCGTGGGTCATTTCACGTTTGCCAAATATAGAAGAAGAAGTACAAGAGAAGCGGGTAATGTTGACAATGAGCGTTATTATCTCTGACTTTAAAGTGGTTTGGCGTTTTATCAAACAGCATCCCAATTTCTTAAAATTTTTTATGGCCTATCAAATTGCCTTAATGGTCGCTTTTGCATTAGATTCGCAAGAAATGACGTTTATTAAAAATAATTTAATGGCGTCGGACAGTCTTTACGGTGTGCTTGTCAGTATTGCAGGTGTGGGAGCTATTGTTGGAGGCTTTTTAGCTATTGCGTTAGTACATAAATTTTCTATCGCTACTTATATAGGGGTTGGACTAACTTGTACAATGTTATCCTATACCGCATTTTATGCATCAAGCAATATTTGGTTTGCTACGGCTTGCTTTATTACATTAGGGGTGTTTATGGCTTTCAGTAATACCGGATACGATACGGTTTATCAAAAAAATATCCCACCGCATTTAATGGGACGATTCGGTAGCTCTGTCAGCCTTATTCAAAGTGTTATTCAAATTATACTGACGTTTAGTTTAGGTTTATTGGCAGACTGGTTTTCATTACAGCTAGTAGCAGTTGCTTTTGGGGCTGTTGGCCTTATATTTGCAATATTTATGGCTCTCCATATCGCTACGAATAAACAGGCGTTACACATCGTTGAAAAAAGTAATTAGCATGTGAATAGTTGAAGAAAGAGGTTCGAAATAGCAGTGTGAAAATTTGAACCTCTTTTAATGGATGGTTCTACATGTTTAGTTTCGAAAAACAAAACGACATAGCACGTTTTACATGTACTGAACAATAGAACAGTAAGCAAGAAACGACGAGGGCAAAAGGTATGCTAAACGCCACTGGTACATCAACGCCTTGCCAAATACTCATTTTTAGTTGGTCAACGCCTAGTGTTCTTAAAATGCTAGCAAGTATGGCTATTAATGCACTGACAACTAGCCCGCCATAAAGGACGGTAAGTACAATAAGGGTTAGCGTGCAGAAAAATCCACGTATAACTTTCATAATTGTGCCCTCCGGATAATGTGCTGCACTTTCGCATTGGGGGAAATAGAATAGCTTTCTGTGTAATAAAGCGTTTGTATTGTACAATGACTGCCCACTACAACCACTTCTCCTTCAACGACCTCCGCATGTGTATCGGTAAGATGCAATTGCTTTCCTTTTATCGAGTGACAATGAAGTTTTTTTCTGAGCAGTGAAATCGATAATTTATCTTTGTCAATCGTTATTTCTTCTGCCATTAGTCGTTCAATGTTACTTGTACCAGATAATTTTAAGTAAAAATGTGTCGCCTGAATTTCTGGTGCTGTCACAATACCCATTGCATGCAACTGTTGTACGCGTAAGCTTCGTTCAATTGTTAGTTTGCCTGAACTTATGATAGTCGTCATTTGTCCATTGTGTATGGTTAAATTCCCCGCATTTGTTACTTCAGTAATTTCGCAATCACTCTTCATAATACAAGATCCTGTATTTTTTAAAACATTTGCAACAACAGTGGAATGAAAAGAACTGTGACCATGGGTGGAGATTGTTTTCAGGTTAATCTTTTGCAGTAAAGTAACAGCTCCACGAATATTTAATTGTTCACAATCTGATGCTAGATCATTAATGTTGCCACTCGTCAGCGTAATACGCTGTTGTATACGTCCATTTGTCATCCAATCACCTCTTTTGTTTAATTAATATATATTTTAATAATTGAAATATATATTAATTAAAGTATATGTCGCTTTATTTTGTCAAGAACGAAAAATGCCTATTGGTGTATAAAAATAATGACTTTGCGGATTAAGGGGGGTGCAGCTAGCTTGAACTGATTGTCTTTATGTCAGTTGATTGGAGATTAGGGAAATAAAAAAAGACTATAGCAAAATCGAATTTTTCGAGTTTGTCTACAGTCCTAGGAATATTAAATTTCTTGACATCCTAAAAAATTTTTTGCATTAATTTGTTCACATTCATTAACACTTTTGCTATTTCTGATAGTTTTTCTTGTGGGAATTTCAAAAATATTTCTTGTACTTTGAGTTCGCCTTCTGTTGTTAATACCATGTTGACGACACGGCGATCTTCATTTTCTCTAACACGTTGTATGAAATTTAGTTTTTCCAGCTTATCGCACATGGACGTCACAGCACCAGGGGTTACGCTAAAGAAATCAGCAATTTCTGTTGCTTTCATACCACCGTTAATTTTTAGTTGCAGTAGGAGAATCAACTGATTTTGCGATAGCGTTTCGCCTTCTGACAGCATATTGACAAACATCTTTGACTTTTGCTGTATCTCAAGCATTTCTCGCATAATAACTTCGACGTTGTGCAGTGGATTACTTTTTGACATTCGATCACAGCCTATTAAAATATTTAGTAATTAAATTATATAGTAACTATATAATTTGTGTTAAGCAAATTCAAAGGCTGTCTTTATTCTCCAAGGAGACTGTGTTAATAGTAGAATTTGTAGAGCTTAGTAATGTTTCACTGTTGTAGAGCTTTTATAAAGTCTTCTTTTATGCACGTAAAAATACATACTAAGTGGCCACCAGAGGACTACGAAGATGGGATAGATAGCCCAAATGACTCTTGGTGAGGAAACGATGTTGACGATAATAAAAAAGATACTGATGTGTATGCTCGCATAAACCGAAAAGGCAACAAATGTTTTTTTCTGAGCGTGATACAGTGATAAGGGCCACCATATAACTAAAAATGCAGGGTAGATTGCCCAAGGGTATTGAGGGGAAAGAAGCATATTGATGATGGCGTAATAGACGATTGTACTTACACAGCCAATCAATGCAATGTTCAATGATTTTGCTTTCTCCTCTAAAAACATTAAAATGGGCCACCAGACGATTGGATAAATGGCATAGATGAACCATAAATGTTGTGGTGAATACAATAAATTTTCAATGATAAGGAATGCAATAACCATGGCGCTGCAAATGACAGCGTATTGCTTATAAAGCCTTTTGGACATGAAATATAAAGTGATAGGCCATAGCAACAACAATAAGCAAGGGTAAATAAACCATATCGTGTGTGGCGTTGTTGAATAATTAACAATGCCTAAAAACAGCATTGTCATCAAACTACCGACTACAGAAAAGCTAATATAATGCTTCATATTACTCGCTCCATTTCTTACGTGACCATACAAAATACATTGACAGTGGCCACCATAGTATTGCGAAAATCGGGTAGATTGCCCAAATAGTATTTGGGGTGTAGTAAAGATTGATAAAAATAAAGAAGGCTGTGATTAAGCCACTTCCCCATAAGGAAAATTCTAAATTTAACTTTGCCATGCTTTTCTTTTCCGGCGCTTTTACGCCCAATTCTTTTTTGAGGTCTTCGATATCGCCAAATTCAACGATTGCCTTATTGATGGCATCCTCTTCTTCTTTTCCTTGCTCCATTAAATAAAATACTTTTTCTTCGAGATTTTCGATGATTTCCTGTTTCACCATTTCTGTTTCGTTATTGCGTGGCATGTCTTTAAACAGCTCATCAATATGATGTTTGATTTTTTTCATTCTAAGCCCTCCATAAATAAATCAATAATTTCTTTTACTTCTGTCCACTCTTTTACAAGCTCACTTAAATAAGCTTTGCCTAATGAGGTAATGCGGTAATACTTCCTTTTTCCTCCGTGCGAGACATCGCCATAATAGGCTTCAATTACTTCCTTCTTTTCTAAACGTTGAAATACTGCGTATAAAGTTGCTTCTTTAATTTGAAAACGATTATTTGTACGGACGCTTATTTCTTGGGAAATTTCGTAGCCGTATCGATCTTTTTCTAAAATGAGACGTAAAATAATCGAATCCAAATGACCGCGGATAATGTCACTTCGAACCATAAGTCACCTACTTAACCTTTATTGCTCTATCTGATGGAGTAATATTAGCAAAGATTACTCTATCTGTCAAAGTAATTAATGGTACTTTTTAGAAAAAATATAAAAGCCGATAGCACAGGAAGAGCATCCTGCATTATCGACTTCGTTGTCATAAATATAATCCGGCTAAAAAAATCCCTAGCGCTTGTTGGTATATGTCATCGAACTGACTGAGTGGAAGCGGGTTTGTACCGCTCCCTAGCTCCACTGTGAACCCGGGTCTGCGCCAGTCCTGGATAAACCAATCTTTATAGCCCGCATAGCTATTTGCTGATTGAACAGGCTCATAACCACTTACACGGCTAAATTCCTCTACCATTGTTTGTGATTCGGGCGGTTCAAGATTTTCAAATCCCCAATAAATTACTTTGCCTTGCGTATGGAAAGCCAAAACCCAAGCAAAATTACTTCTCTTTGTTAAATCGGCCATAGCAATGGCTTCGGGCTGGGTCAATGGTGCTTCTCCTCCATAATCCCGTGGTCCTGGCGCTTGAGGGTTGCGAGCACTTTCTAGCTCCCATTTTGCAGGGAATTGGTCGTTTAAATCGACGCCATTAATATTTGCCTTCCATCCGGAGAAATTGGTGCTGTTATTGTTCCAAGCAATGAGTTTATTTTTGAGTGCTTCATTATCCGGCGGGCCATTGATAACTAAATTGACGCCATCAGGGTTAACCATTGGCACGATTGAAAGTATTGTTTGTGCATAAAGAGGCCCCATAGAGAGCCCTCTAATAGTTGTTTGATTTGTTAGTGCGAGTAAGTAGTCGTTTAGAAATGTCATGATAATTGGTGTTGTAATCCATTCATTGGCGTGAAATGAACCATTATAATGAACGCGCTTGGAGCCATTGCCAATTAAAATTTCAGGTATTTGGCGATTCAAAACAGAAGGACCGATGGAGTTGTTTTGAAGAAACGGATAAGCTGCTTGAAGCTTTTTAATATCACTTATCATCATATCGTAGTCGTAATTTTGTTTGCCATCTACAAGCCGCCAAATAAGTCTTTGAGGGACTTGAATTGTTTGGCCAATTTGTAGTTGGTTTGGCGTAATACCAGGATTCGCGAGTAAAATTGCATCGAGCTGTACATTTTGCTTTTGCGCAATTTGCCACAAAGAATCGCCTTGTTTGATTACATAGCTAGACGTCAAAAATCCAGGGATTTGAATGCGCTGGCCCACTTGAAGTCGTTGCGGGTTGATGCTTCGATTGGAATCTAAAATTAATTGAAGAGGTATTTTAAATACCTCGCTGAAATACCACAGTGAATCACCGGGCCTTACAAAGATGTCCACAATTTATCGCTCCTTATCTCAAAAGTGTTCGCTATAAGATGTATATGAGATTGTGTCAAAATATAGTGCCAGGCACCCAAACAATTTCGGGACAATTCTGAATTTTTCTGGTAAATGCGGGGACGCAATATGCTGCGCACTCACAATGGCATTCAACAGTAATAGTCAAACTTTATTTTTAAAAAGCAATAGAGAATATAGACTCATTTCGAATTAGCAAAAATCCTTTCGCGCGGGGGTTCATCAAGGATTGGCCTCAGTAAATCAGCTAAACATGTACAATGCCAACTTTTTCTGCTAGTTTAAATTCCAGCATTATACTGGTAATATACTAATATGACAAACAAAAGGAAGGGTATGCAATGTATAAAAATTTTAAAATAGGTATACGTGCAAAAATTATCCTTGGTTATATAGTTATTATTCTATGTTTACTTGCATCAGTGATCATATTAAATAATCAAATTACTTCCTTACAAAAGGAAAGAAATTTCATCATTAAATATGATTCTCAAGTGCAAACACTTACTAATCGTATTGAAAAGTATATTTTAGATATGGAAACGAGCCAACGAGGCTATATAATTACCGGTGATTCAAGCTATTTAGAGCCTTATTATAAAGCGGAAGAAAATTGGAAGGTTGATTTTGATCAACTCCATCAGCTTTTAGAAAATAGAGAGAACCAACAAGAGAAGTTAAATGCGATTAAAGTTACGATTGAACAATGGATTTCCACTTCAGGTGAACCAACTATACAATTTAAAAAAGAAAATAACACAGAAGCAATAAATGAGTTTTTCAAAGTAGATGTTGGTCGCAAAGATATGGAGACGATGCGCAATCAGTTTGATGCTTTCCGTTCTGATGAAAATACCTTTACGCAAAATAAAGCGAAGCAATTGGATCAAAGGAACAGTAAGTTAACAACAGGCTTATTCGGCATACTAGTGCTCGTATCTTTTATCTCAATTATCATTGCGAGTGGGATTTCACGCTCAATCGTTAAAACAATGAAAGAAGTCACACAAACAATTAAGGAAATGGCGGCTTCAAAAGGAAACTATCGAACAAGAATTCATGTTAAAACCAATGACGAAATTAATGATCTCGCCAATGCTACAAACGAGTTGTTAGATGCATTTGAGCGCAGAGAATGGTTGCAAGCGAACCTCGCTGAAATTGTGACGAAATATCAAGGGGTTTCGGCGATTACAAAATTGGCAGAAACTTTTCTTGCAGAAATGGCGCACAAGACGCAGTCTACTTTCGGTGCATTTTATGTGCGTGAGATGCATAATAGCGATGTAGTCTTTGTAAAGAAAGCAGCATTTGCTGATGCTGGCGATAATGTTGGCATTGAACAATTTAAACTCGGACAAGGCTTAATTGGCCAGTGTGCGCTTGAAAAACGAATGTTCATTAATCATGATATTTCCAAAGAGTATCGTGTTATCGGAACAGGTTTAGGTGAAGCGCCACCGAAGAGTGTTTTTATTTTCCCAATTATATTTGAGGATGAAGTGATAGCTGTTGCAGAATTAGCGACAATGACTAGCTACACAGTGCTTCATCAAGAATTAGTAAAACAAGTTATTGAAACGTTTGGATTAACGGTTAATAGTATTTTAGGTCGCATGGAAATTGTACGACTACTTAATGAATCAAGAGCGATGACAGAGGAATTACAAGTACAATCGGAAGAGCTACAAACGCAATCAGAAGAATTACAAATGCAAACAGAAGAATTGACGATGATTAATGAACAGCTAGAAGAAAGATCAAAAGAGGCTGAAACGAAATCGCAACAATTAGAGAAAGCGAAAAAAGAATTAGAAGATAGTGCTGAGCAACTTGTCTTACATTCTAATTATAAATCTCAGTTTTTAGCCAATATGTCTCATGAATTACGAACACCATTAAATAGCATTTTAATTTTATCTGAAATGTTATCTGAGAATGGCAATAATAATTTAACGGAAGAAGAGATGGAATTTGCAAGAGTTATCCATTCTTCTGGTGAAGATTTACTAGCATTGATTAATGATATTTTAGATATATCAAAAGTTGAGGCCGGGAAAATCGATATTATTTTCGATGAAGTGAATATGAGTGAAATGCCGCAGCAAATTGAGCAAATCTTTGCTCCGGTAGCGAAGAAAAAACATCTAGAGTTACACATATCAAAAGCAGATAATGTTGGGGATATTTTCTATACAGATGAAAAGAGATTCCAACAAATTTTGAAAAATCTACTATCGAATGCATTGAAATTTACAGAGCGGGGTTATGTCCATGTAGATATTAAACAGCTTGACCATGGACAGTTAACAACCAATATGCAAGAAGTAAGTGCAGAATGGCTTGAAATTAAAGTGTCCGACACAGGTATAGGTATTCCAAAGGACAAGCATCAACTCATTTTTGAATCGTTCCAGCAAGCAGATGGTGCCACTGTACGCAAATATGGTGGAACAGGGTTAGGGTTAACTATCTGTAAGGAATTTGCAAAATTACTCGGTGGATGGATTACGCTACAAAGTGAAGAAGGGAAAGGCAGTAGCTTCACGCTTACCATTCCAAGTTTACCTAATGGCTTAAATGAAACAGTGATCGACGTTGCTTATGAGGAAGTTGTAGCTACAATCGAAGTACCTGAGACAATTGAGGAAGTGCAGAAGCAAGTAAATGAAAGCCGTCCAGTTTCCCCACAGGAAGTAGAAGTATTCCAAGGGAAAAATATTTTAATTGTAGATGATGATTATCGAAATATCTATGCCTTGAAAGCAGCTCTCGAAAATCGAGGCATGAATATCCTCGTTGCAAAAGATGGTTTAGAATGTTTAGAAATAATGGAGAAGAATAACGCCATCGATCTTATTCTAATGGATATTATGATGCCAAATATGGATGGATATGAAACGATGTCTATTATTCGAACAAAAATGAATCTTACCGATTTACCGATTATCGCTTTAACAGCAAAAGCAATGAAAACCGATCGCGACAAATCGCTAGAGGCAGGGGCTTCTGATTATATTAGTAAGCCATTAAATTTAGATCAGTTAGTATCGGTATTGCGCGTATGGCTAGTTTCTAAAGGGAGTTGAATGAGATATGGATGATCAATTCCAAGATGATATAGAGCTAAAGCAACAATTAAATAAGCATGCTAATATGGAAATTGAGTTATTACTTGAAGCTGTCTATCGTTTATCCGGTTTTGATTTTCGACAATATAATCGCTCTTCTATTTCTCGTCGAATTTACAATCGAATGAGGGTTAGTAATATACCAACGATATCTCGTGTACTGGAAAAGGTCATACATGAAGAAGATTTTTTAGAGCAGCTTTTAAATGATTTTTCAATTAATGTCACGGAAATGTTTCGAAACCCTAGCTTTTTTAAAGCGTTTCGCAAAGAAGTCGTACCGTATTTAAAACAGTATCCTGAAATTCGCATATGGCATGCTGGCTGTGCAACTGGCGAAGAAGTATATTCAATGGCTATTTTGCTAAAAGAAGAGGGACTAATTGATAGGGCGGTCATTTACGCAACGGATATGAATGAGCATGTGTTAGAAAAGGCCAAAAAGGGAGCTTTCTCAATAAAAAAAATGCAGGCATATACGACAAATTATATGCTTGCGGGTGGTAGTCATGCTTTTTCTGAATACTATAAAACAGACTATCAATATGCTTATTTCCATCCGGAACTATTAAAAAATATTATTTTTGCACAGCATAATTTAGTCACGGATCAATCGTTTAATGAATTTCACGTCATTGTATGCCGAAATGTTTTAATTTATTTTACGCCTGAATTACAAAGTCAAGTGCATCATTTGTTTTACGATAGTCTAAGTGAAAATGGCTTTTTATGCTTAGGAGATAAGGAAACGCTTCGCTATGAAAGTATTATTTCGAAGTATAAAGAAGTTGTATGTATGGAAAAAATTTATCAAAAAATTAATTAATAAGCTAGCTATCAACAAATAAAAAAATCCGCTATACTTTTCGTCGCAGACATGATGTTAATGCATGTCTCCGGCAAAAGTGTATGCGGATTTTCTTTTTTACATAGCCTGTGCTTGAATCATTAATACACACATATCGTCGGATTGGTTTGCTTGCTTTTCTTTTGGAAGCAAATTATCAATAAGACATTTTCTATAATCCCATTTACTAGAAGCGAGCGCTTGTAATTGTTTTTCGGACTCTATTTCACATGGTCCCATCGCTTCTAACACACCATCTGTATATAAAACGATTTGCACATCTTTTTGATATTTGATGAGTTGCTTTTGCACCTTTATTTCATCAAAAAAGCCGACAGCACAGCTTCCTTGATTTAACGGAACTAATGTGTTGTCATCAACAAGTGCGTATCCAGAAGGGTGGCCGGCATTTACGTATTCGATTGTTTTTTGTTCAGTATCAATCACTATGTAAATAGCTGTAAAGTAATGGATATTTTCTTCTTTCGTGTTTTGTAGAATGGCCATATATCGGTTTAGTTCTTTTATAACCAACTCGGGTTCTACAAGCTGTTTAACAGCTTCTCTTAGCACAGATGAAATAAACATACATACAAGTGCTGCAGAAATACCGTGCCCCATCATATCAAGCAAAATAACCGCATAGCGGTGATCGTTAATTTTATACCAATAGTACATATCCCCAGCTAAATTAGAGGATGGAAGGTACGAAACTTCGATTTGAATATTATCTTCATGGATAGGTGTACTTAGTAAACTGCGCTGTACACGTGTCGCTAAATCGAGTTCCTTTTGGATTTTCGCTTCTTGCATTGTATGCCAATCTAATTCAGCCTTCAATCTGAGTGCAACACGAATTCTAGCAAGTAGTTCGGTCTTATTGATAGGTTTTGTAATATAATCAACCCCGCCAATATCGAGCGCTTCTGCTAGTTTGTTTTTATCTTCTAATGCCGTTACGAAAATAATTTGAATATCTTTTAAATTGTCATTTTGTTTAATGCGCTTACAAGCTTCTATACCATCCATTTCAGGCATCATAATATCTAATAATATTAACTCTACAGAACTACCTGCAGGATTTTTAGCATCTAACTGAAGGTAATCAAAAAGCTCATAAGCTGATGAAAGAGAAACACAGTTATCATAACCTGCATTTTTTAAAATTTTTTCAATTACAAATAGATTGACTTGATTGTCATCCACAAGAAGAATTGTCATAGTTTTTACCCCTTATTCTGCTTGAACATTGATGATATGCAGATTATAAATTGTATTTAAAAATACGCTTACCATCAATATTATACATAACATTAGAGAATTACGGTGTTTTGAAGAATTTAAGTTATATTTTACTAGAGAATTAGCTTCTATTTAATAAGAGAGGACTAGGTGTATTATAGGTGAAAGTCATTAATGAATAGTGAAAAAATGACAAAATAGAGAAATAGTCAAACTTTCTTATTATTCGTTTACTGAACTTTGGCTTTTTTAAACCCACTGTAAATATCAAATACACTTGCTACAATGGCAATAGCGATGCAGACGAATAGTATGCGATCTAGAGAAAACATCATTTTTGCAGAGGTAGTCTCCAAAATAGCCGCCATATAAGGGATTGCCGCACTATGGATTAAATCAGGTTGTTTCGCCATGACAATAAAAACAATAACGCCAAAACATTGAAGCACGGTACTTGTTATAGCAATTGGCATTGTCCACTTTCTAACTTTCCATTTATAAAGTGTTAAGGCAATGCTAATGATAATCCAACATAAAATAACGGGTTTAAAGGATAAGAGGATATCTTGATTGAATATAGGCATGACAAATCGTAAGCCACTTCGATCATCCGATGAGTATATGCCGATAAGATGGGAAGCATTAAAATAAAAAAATGTAAAAATAGCGATTCCAAAAAGGCTTAAGATAATATCACTGATTGGTATATGATTCTTTTTACGGACAGTCAGTTTCTTTAAATCTTCCGGTGTCCAGTCTTGGCCTTCTTTTATAAAGGGGAAATAAGTTTTAGCCCCGCGATAACGTTCCATGACAATAAAAGCAATCGTAACCCAGAAAAGTACTTGTATCACTACTTCAAACATGTTGGTAATGGTAATGACTACTGCGTGAATAATAGTCATGAATAGACTTTCATCCCCAGGATAAAACAATATACTTTTTACAAGGTGAACAATCAATGTAATAAGTATTGCCCAAGGAATAATTAATTTGATGGTCTGCATGTAGGAACTGTACATTTGAGGACCAATTAAATAATGAGGGCCATCTTGATAGCTCAGCGCAAGCTGTGCAGGATCGCCTAGTTTTAATAGTGCTTCTTTTACCTCTGGTTCTGAATAATCGTCCGGTAACATTTCTTCAATTGTTGATTTTAGCTCATGCTTAATAGCATCTTGTTTATTTTTCGCTAGCCTTCTAATCACTTCATCAATATAGGCATCAATCAGATCCAACGTTGTCATCCTCCCTTAGTTCATGTATGTAGTCTTCGCAACGGCACTAAAATAGTAAAAAGTTTTACACTTCTCAGAAACACGCTAATAGTTCCCTTGCTTGAGTGCTTCCTGCTCGAAATTTTTATTTTGCTTACCTATATCATACAGTATGTATAGCTGTGTGGTAATATATGTTATTAATGGGCGTTGCAATTCATGTAAACGCAATTGGACTTTAAGCAAAATAGTACTGTTATAGGAGGGTGTAAATGCGAATCGTAAAGAAATTAATGCAGGAAGAAGAAATAATAAAGTACGTAAATATTGTAATGGCAGCCTATCCAGGGGTAGTAGAAGCGTCTCAACAAACAAAGGAGCGTTTACGATCAGTCTTTACGCATAACATGAGCAACGAGCCTTCTATCAATTATTATGGGCTATGGGAGGACAACGACTTATTGGGGTGTATGCGCGTCCATGATTTTGAGATGAATTTCTTTTCAAAAATAATTCCCGTTGGTGGGGTAGGTCAAGTTGCTGTTGACTTACTACATAAAAAAGAGCGGGTTGCGAAAGAACTCATCGATTATTTCTATCAAATATTTTTACAAAAAAATGTCCACATCGTTGCTTTGTATCCTTTTAGACCTGATTTTTATAAAAAGATGGGCTTTGGTTATGGACCGACAATGCACCAATATTTAATAGAACCTTCAAGTTTTCCGAAAGGGCCTACAAAACAGCATCTTAAATATTTAAACGCACAACATCAACATCAGCTGGCAGCGTGTTATAACAGAATAGCACGTAAAAGGCATGGCATGTTTATCAAAACGGCGTCAGAGCTATCGGCGATTTTTAATAACCCACAAAACTATATTATTGCAGTTGACAAGGACGGTTTAATAGAAGGCTATATAGTGTTTGCATTTAAAAAGCAAAGTGACAGCAATTTTATGCGAAATAACATCGTAATAAAAGAGTTTTTATATGAAACACCAGATGCTTTATTAGAGCTTAGTACATTTTTAAATAGTCAAGCAGATCAGGTACAGCGTATTGAATGGAATACACAAGATGACCATATGCATTTCTTTTTAGGTGATGTCCGTAATGGATCGGATCATTTAATTCCAAGTGTCTATCATGCCAGTTCTGTTGCAGGCATTGGTTTAATGTATCGGATTATCAATGTGAAAGGTTTTTTTCAAGAGCTAAAGGCACATCATTTTAATAATAGCGATTTAACAGTTAAGCTGACTGTTAGTGATTCACTAATCGCAGAAAATAATCAATCTTTTATGCTCAAGGTAGTAGACGGCTATCTAGAGTTGCTGGAAAACGATAGCTATGATGTAGAAATGCTAATTGATATTGCGGAGCTTTCTTCGATGCTGATGGGTGTTGTCACAATGCAAGAGCTATTTATGCTTGGCAAGGTCAAAATAAGTGATAACGAGTATTTACAGGCATTGCACAAACTGTTCTATGTGTATGAAAAGCCAACATGTGTGACAGCATTCTAACGTGCATCATGCGTATCTTTTTTCGTTAATAGCGATGAACGAACAGGTCTTTCTAATGGGGTAATATTAATAATAAAATAGCTGACGATTAATATTAAAATAATGAGAGCATAGATTAAAGTGTTAATAGGATGATCGTGTTCAACGATAATTAATCGAATCATCGCTGTTATTCCTATATAGATAAAGTATCTTAGAGGGAAATGATAATCCTCTTTAAAGTACTTAATAATCATCGTAATAAATTCAAAATACAAAAAGAAAATAAGAATATTGGCGAGGAAAAGTTTATAATCACTAGTCCCTCCAAGTATTAATATATTTACAAATTCAATTAGTTCTTTCATTAGTAGGAAAGCTAATATAAGTGCTAACAATACAAGGCATACGTTAAGAAATAATTGTAAAGATTTAGGAACAGCTTTTACAAGTTGTAGATACGTCGTATGCTTTTGGCTCATGATATCCCTCCATTTTCTTATTTAAAAATAATAATTATTTTATAGGATATGAATAAAACATTCGAAAGAGAATCGTGACTGCCAAAATAATTGTTACTATTTCGTGTATTTTATTAATATTATTGAATATAACATGTCAACGTAAACATGGAATACGTAATACTGTAAATTACTGTATAGTATTGTAAAAGAAAGTTTTTAAAAAAATTTGGCGTTATGCTAAAATAGATGTGCATGAATATAAAATAAAAGGGGTTTTTTAAATGGCAAATGCAGCAAAAAAAGATGCGAAAATTACACCAGAGCGTTTGGAAGAAGCGTTAAATGTTCGTGACCGTCTTATTATTGAATTACTAGTAAAAGTACTTGATGAAAAATTAATCATTGAACGTCCTGTATTACGTGAGCGCTTAGGAAACCTTGTTGAGCTTGCAGACCATGATGCAGAACTAAAAGAAACTTTACATGCAGTAATCAACGAGCTGTAAAAACTATTTAAACCAAAAAGTACATCATCGCATGTATGTAAAACGAGCAAGCTCAACACTATGTTTTTAGTGTCGGAGCTTGCTTTTTAATAGTCAGCTTTGGCAACTACAAGCAAAAGCGGACATTCCCACATAGCAAACAACAGTGTATCCGCTTTATGCAAAATGAACCTAGCCTTTGCTATTCTTTAAAAAATAAAAAGCATACCTAGTTGATGGTAGCGAAGGTAGTGACTCCTGCGGGAAAAGCGCTGCCATAGCGGACACCAACGTCATAACAGAAAAAGTGTTAGATTGATAGCAGTCAATCTAACACTTTTCCTTTTTAACCCAATGGGCTTATTGTTAATTTGTCGGGCGAATAAAACTTAGTAAACTTTATCGCCGTTAAAAATTGAATTTTTAACAATTACGTAATCAACATTTCGAATAGCTTCTAGCTTAGTACCACCAGCATAAGAAATAGAAGATTGAAGGTCTTGTTGCATTTCAGTTAACGTATCTTGTAGGCTACCTTTGTGCTCTACAAACATTTTTTTACCTTCAACATTTTTCTTCTCACCTTTTTGGAATTCAGAAGCAGAGCCGAAGTATTCTTTTACTAATTTGCCATCGATTTCAATCGTTTGACCTGGTGATTCTTCATGACCTGCAAATAAAGAACCGATCATAACCATTGAAGCACCGAAACGTACTGATTTTGCAATATCGCCATTTGTACGAATACCACCATCTGCAATAATTGGCTTAGTTGCTGCTTTTGCACACCAGCGTAGTGCGGCAAGCTGCCAACCACCTGTACCAAAACCTGTTTTAATTTTTGTAATACAAACTTTACCTGGTCCAATACCAACTTTCGTTGCATCTGCACCAGCGTTTTCAAGTTCGCGTACAGCTTCAGGTGTACCAACATTCCCCGCAATAACAAAGCTATTTGGTAAATGTTTTTTAATATGTTGAATCATACGAATGACAGCATTTGAATGACCATGTGCAATATCGATTGTAATAAATTCAGGAACTAAATTAGCAGCTGCTAACTCTTCTACAAAAGCATATTCCTCTTCTTTAACACCGACACTAATTGAAGCAATTAAGTTACGGCCTTGCATATCTTTAATGAATTGAATACGAGTTTCAGGATTAAAACGGTGCATGATATAGAAGTAACCGTTTTCAGCTAGTTTAGCTGCAATATTTTCATCAATAATAGTCTGCATATTAGCAGGAACTACAGGTAATTTAAATTTATGTCCACCTAAAGTAACAGATGTATCACATTGTGATCGACTTTCTACAATACATTTTGCGGGAATTAGTTGAATATCCTCATAGTCAAATACGTTATCCATTATATACACTCCTAAAATACGAATATTTTTAAACGTTTGTTTTAAATTGTTCGCCATTTGGTAATTTACATGATTTTTAATGAAAAGTCAAAGATTTTATCAAAATAAATAAAAAATATGCATGACGAGACAGGAAAGTGTTTAAAACTAAAAAATTAGTATTTTTTTTGAAAGTATAATATGTAATCTAAAAAGCCAAAACTATTCATGATTTGCTTTTAATAAAACTAGCTAATCGTTGTTAATCTAAGTACAATAGTATTGTTTCACAAAAGGCAGAGGAGTGGTGTAAATGGCAGTAGAGGTGTATTTAATTTTTAATGGCAATTGTCGAGAAGCAGTAGCATTTTATGAGCAAGTGTTTCATACGGAAAAACCTGAAATTATGACATTTGGTGATGCACCGCGTGATCCAAACCATCCATTACCTGAAGGTACTGAAAATCTTGTTATGCATACGCGTCTATCCATTTGGGGGAGTACGGTAATGTTTTCAGATACATTCCCGGGTTCACCATATACAATCGGCAATAACGTAACATTAGCGGTTGTTTCAGACGATGAAGCGCAATTACGACAAGCATATGAGGGACTTAAAGAGGGCGGTAAAGTAACGATGGAGCTACAAGAAACATTTTTTAGTAAATGTTACGGCTCACTTACAGATAAGTTTGGGATTGAGTGGCAGATTAGCCATGAAGAAAAAGCGAAATAATAGAGAGAAGCACGATGAACAGAGGAAACCCTTTGTTCATCGTGCTTTTTTTAATATTTAAAACGGCTTACAAAATTTTGCAATTCGTCAGCCATATCGAGTAAAGCTTTGGCTGCTGCAGTCATTTCCTGCATAGAGGACAATGTTTGTTCCGTTGATGCAGCAACTTCCTCGGAAGCGGAAGCATTTAGTTTTGCGTGGTCTGAAAGTTCAATCGCAGTAGCTGTCACTTCCTCCACTACGGCTGAAATTTCTTGAGCAGAAGCAGAGATCCCTTCCATTTTCGGAGCAATATTTCGCAAGCTTTCTGTAATACTAGCGAATTTTTCACTTGTATCTGCTGATAACTTTAGGCCTTCCTGGACATCTGAAGAGGCTTTGACCATCGTTTCAACCGATTTAGCAGTATCTTGTTGTATCCCTGTAATAAGCGAAGAAATTTGCTCTGCCGATTCATGTGATTGCTCAGCTAATTTTCTTACTTCATCAGCCACTACAGCGAAACCTTTGCCATGCTCGCCTGCTCTGGCAGCCTCAATCGCAGCATTTAGAGCGAGTAAATTCGTTTGATCTGAAATAGCACTAATAATTTCTAAAATAGAACCAATTTCTTTTGTGCGATCATAAAGGGACTTAATCATTCTGTCTGATTCTGTAACGGATGCATTAATTGAATTCATTTGGTTAACCGTACGTTCAACAGATTGCCCGCCTTCTTCTGCTTGCACAATCGCATGGCTAGAAAGATCTGTCACTTGCATGGCGCTATCTGCTACTTCAACAATTCCTTGTGCAATTTCTTCAATAGAAATCGCATTTTGATCGCTACCTGTTGTTTGTCTTTCTGCACTAATGGCAACTTGTTGCATCGCTTGTGCCACTTGTTCTGAAGATGCGATATTTTGCTCTGCATTAGCGGATAAGCCATGCGCCGATACTTGCACATGTTGCACGCTTTGATCAACATTGCGAATAAGTTTTTTTAGATTAACTTTCATGGCAACGAAAGCTTCACTAAGCTGACCGATTTCATCTTTGGAATGAATCTCGATAAATTCCGTTAAATCGCCTTCGCTAATGGTAATTGCGCTATGCTTAAGTCGATTAATCGGATTGACAATGGATTTTATCATCAGCAACATAAATATTACGCCAACAATAATCGAAACGACAATGATTATTAAGTTGATATTAAATGTTGAGGCTGCGGCTTTTGTTGCTTCAGCTGAAAACATTGTGCCGACAATTTTCCAACCGGTAATGTCATTAGTCAAAAATTGTAGTTGTTTATCTTTTTCTACAATCGTCCCACTGTCTTGTTCATAAACTTTTGAAATATAGCTTTCAGTTGCTTCAGAACCACTTTCTTTATCATGCTGGGTAATATAAGTTTTATTGTTATCTAAAAGGGAAGCAAAGCCCGTTTTTCCGATATGAATATCATTTGTAATGTCACTTAGTGTAGAGATATTAAGATCTAAACCGATGACACCCGAACCATCTGGTAAAGCTTGTGTAATCGTAATAACCATGTTGCCCGAAGCCTGTGACGTATAGGGGGCTGTTATCGTTACCTGATCCTTATTAGATAATGCTTGTTTATACCAAGGTCTTGTACGCGGATCAAAGTCACTTGCATATTGTTGTACGGGCTCATCGATAATCTTACCCTCGCTAGTGCCGATATAGACAAGCTCAACCTCTGGGTGCATATTTACGTATTCTTGTAAAAGTGATTTCAGTGCAGGCACTTTACTTTCTTGTAAATAGGATTGATTCATTTTTTTTGTGAAATATTGAATATCTTCAATCTTTGGTTTAATAGTACCTGTAATATTCGTATCCAGCATTCGAATACTTTCGGTCGCACTTGCTTGCTGTTCCTTAGAAATTTGCTTCTCCGCACTTTGGTAAGAGATGATACCAATTAACAATGTAGGGATGAGAAGGATTGCTAAGAATGAAAAAATGAGCTTTTTTCGTAAACTTAGTTTTGTCACGTTTGTTATCCTCACTATAATATTATTGTTCTATAGTTTTCCCGAGAAGGAAAATAATAGACGACTAGCTCATTTTAACAAAAATAAATGAAAAGTTAAGTCTTGTAGTTTTTATTTTTAGATAATTATCATAAACATAGTAAATCATTAGGTTTCACCTTATAAAGAATCCTGGCTAACTGACATATAAATTTAGTATTTGTTGTATACTATTGTTTAGAAGAGGAGGGATTTTTCATGATTCAACAGATTGGACAAGTAATGTTATATGTAAATGATCAAGATGCTGCGGTCGCGTTTTGGACTGATAAAATTGGCTTTGTGGTAGTGGCCGATACGACAGAAGCAGGAATGCGCTGGATTGAAATTGCTCCTACGAAAAATGCGCAAACGTCATTTGTACTACACAATAAAGAAGTGATTGCTAAAATGCAGCCTGAATTAAATTTAGGAACTCCTTCTATTATGTTCTACGCCGATAACATAACAGAGATGTATCAGGATTTCCAAACGAAAGGAATTAAAGTGGGGGACTTAGTGTCGATGCCAATTGGCCAAGTATTTAACTTTGCCGATCACGAAAATAATTACTTCGCTTTAGTTGAAAAGTAACCTATAAATAGGGATATTTTAAACATGCCCTATTCACATCCGCCTTGCTTTCAAAAGAGCGCAACTTAAGGCTAACTGTCTTTTGTTGTTTTCACTGAAATGTACGCGGATTTTTTTATGTTAAATCCTCCCCGTAGATGGCTACCGTTTGTCGGTCAACGATAAATTCTTGCCCATTCCATTTCAAAATATTTTCAACATACCCTAAACCATCCGCATGATATCTGCCCGCTATTTCCTGATAGGCTAATAGCTCATATGTGCCATCACGATCGTAATCCACTGGATATAACCCACTTATAGGGTCAACCCAACCTTCAATCGGTTGCTTTAATGTGCCATCTTTATTGTAAATTTCCGCTAAATATTCTGGGCCTTTATATTGTAAATCGATAATATATTGTTTTTTAGGATTCGAGCTGCGCACGGATGCTTTGTAATTGTTTAAGTAATGAACAGCGTATGTTCGTTTATTATTAAATGTTTCTGTATCAAATATTGAACGTACTGTTCCGTTGATTGAGGAAAAGATTTCACCATTAATAATGCCGCCACTGCCACCAGTATCAGAAATAACAAGAATATCCTCTAGATGATTTCCGGTAAAATCACCAAGAAAAATGGTTGGATTATAGCCAACGTTTTCTTTTAGCGCAAGTTGTTCAAATTGTCGTGTTTGTCCGTAAAAAATAACGAGCGTAATGTTTTTCCATAGCGGGCTATCGGGTGTTTTAGTACCCATTAAAAAAATGGTTTCAAACATGCCATCACCGTTGATATCCCCAAATTTTGTTTGAATAATTTGAGGAGTCATCTGTGCGATATTAACAGTATTGATAGACGAATGATTAGGATTGGTCATTTATACACCTCTTTCTTAGTGTTAGCATATGTTTTGAATACAGCTTGGTGCATAAAACAATGTAAAAACGAATACCTATAATTCTTACAAAAAAACTTGTAATTAGCCCATTGACAATTCACTATGTTGAAAGTATCATAATGTCAATGAATCAGAAAATTCAGTACGAAAGGTAATCTCACTACGAATTGTAGATAGAGATTTTTTTACACTATTAATTCTTAGTAAATATATATGTTTTATATAAATTGGGAAGAAGGAGATTTTCGTGAAAGAGTTATTTATTAAAACGGAGCGCCAGCGTTACTGGTTAGGGCAGCTTGCATCCATTGCGGAGTCTATTAAAGCGGAGGCTGTGGAAGTCGATGAGCAATCGCGCTTCCCATTTGAGGCACATAAGCGGCTATTGCAAATTGGCTATCCGAAACTAACATTGCCAAAACAATATGGCGGCGAGGGATTATCTGTTTACGATATGGTACTCGTGCAAGAAACACTTGCGAGTTATGACGAAAACGCCTCGCTTTCTCTCGGATGGACACTGGGCGTTGTTGGTGAGATATATGACAAGAAACTGTGGGCAGAAGATATTCTCCAACAATTTGCGCTAGAAGTACAAAAAGGCGCGATTATCAATCGAGCTGTCAGTGAGTTAGCAACTGGTAGTCCAACACGAGGAGGACGCCCTGGAACAAATGCTGTTTCGACAAATGATGGTTGGTTATTAAATGGCCGTAAAATATTTACGACCGCATCACCTGTACTCGATTATTTCTTAACTTCTGCATGGATTGAAGAAAAGGGGCAAATTGGCTTCTTCCTTATTCATAAAGATGTAGCGGGTCTATCAATTGAAGAAAACTGGGAAATGTCTGCAATGCGAGGCACGAGCAGTCATGATTTAGTGTTAAAAAATGTCTTAGTCTCTAAAAATCATTTAGTAGAACTGCCGAATCATCCTAGCGGTGCCAAAATTAACGGCTGGATTTTACATATCCCTGCAACATACTTAGGGATTGCGCAAGCAGCGAGAGATTATGCGTTACATTTTGCGAATCATCATCAACCAAATAGTTTAAATGCTCCAATTAGTACATTGCCAAATGTACAGCAGTTATTAGGAGACATTGAATTAAAGCTTCATCAGGCAAGATTTGTACTTTATGGGGTAGCAGAGGCTTATGATGACCCAGCGAGACGTGACACTTTAACGAATGAAATGGCGGTTGCCAAGCATACGGTGACAAATAGTGCGATTGATATCGTCGATAAGGCGATGCGTGTCGTTGGCGCAAAAAGTTTACAGCTTACGAATCCACTACAACGTTATTATCGCAATGTTCGTGCAGGGTTACATAACCCGCCAATGGATGATATGACAATACTAAAACTAGCGGCTGCTGCTATTGAGCAACAAAAATTAACGGAACTTGAATAATAAAATCACTTGTAATGAAGGGGAAATGACATATGTTCAAACAACAAAAAAAATTATTTCAATTGGCGGCAGTAGGGTTAGCTTCACTAGCTATTTTAGCAGGATGCAGCTCTGGTGAAGCATCGAAAAATGAAACAGAAGATGGGGTTAAAGTTCGTACTGTAAAGGTTGCATACGATCAAGCTTCTAAGCCAATTAGCTATATCGACGATAAGGGTAACCCAACAGGCTATGATGTGGAAGTAATGAAGCTGGTAGATGAATTATTACCAGAGTATAAGTTTGAATACGTAGGAACTACAAGCGATGATTTACTAATCGGAGTAGAGCAAGGGAAATATCAAGTAGGTGTGAAAAATGCATTCTTTACGCAGGAGCGTACAGAGAAGTTCATTTTCCCTAAAGAGTTTTTAGGGTTAAGTAGCGCAGGCTTGGTGCTTCGTAAAGAAGATGAAGGTGTAAAATCTTTAGCTGATTTTGCAACAAAAGGTTATTCATTGGCGCCGATAGCTGCAAACAATGCCCAGTATACAATTATCGATGAGTACAACAAAGCAAATCCTAACAACCAAGTAAAATTACAAGCGGGAGATGCATTTACTGTCGATGTTGTGCAATGGGTCAATGAAGGGCGCGTTGATGGTGGTGTGATGATTGAAGGGCCATTTAAGCAGCAAGTATTAGCGGATGATGGCGCTTATCATAATTTAAAAGATGAAGTAGTTTACAACGAATTTGCAGTAATTAAAACATGGCCATTGTTCAATAAAAAAGAACAAGAATTTGCGGATGCTTACGATAAAGCGATTGCCCAAATTAAAGAGCAAAAGAAAACAAGTGAATTAAGTAAAGAATTTTATGGCCGTGATTTATTTGAAGTGTTAGAAAACGTAAATCGATAATTTCTTAAAGGCTGCCTGAGTCATGATACTCAGCAGTCTTTCTTAATAAACGGAGAATGAAGGCGTTGTTTCAAAGCTGCCTTTAGTGAAGACATTGATAAAGTTGGTGAGGAAATGGAGAAATATTTTGATGCATCGTACATTTGGAACGCTATTCCCTTATTATTGCCGTTTTTAAAAGTAACGTTTTTAGTTGCAGGTTCTTCCATTGTATTAGGTACATTTTTCGGCTTGTTATTAGCTGCTGCCAAGTTAAGTTCAATAAAAATAGTACAAAAACTAGCGAATTTATATACAACAATTATGCGTTGTACACCATCCATCGTTTTATTATTCCTTGTCTATTACGGGGTACCTGCATTAGCAGAAAACGTTGGTGTAAATCTTCATGCGATTGAAACAGCTTTCTTCGTTGTCGTAACGTTCACATTGCAGTTTGCTGCCATTATGTCAGAAGTTATTAGATCTGCATATTTGGCGATTAACAAGGGACAGTATGAAGCGGCTGTCAGTGTTGGCTTAACGCCATTCCAAGCGTACCGCCGTATTATTTTCCCCCAAGCACTCGTTATTGCATTGCCGAACTTCGGAAATGGCATGATTGCGTTATTACAGGAGGGGGCGTTAGCTTACACTATTGGCTTAATCGATATTGTCGGCAAAGCCAACTTAATTATTGCTAGTAATATTAATGCGCATGCATTAGAAATCTATATTGCGCTGGCAATTGTTTATTGGGTGCTATCCATTGTTATTGAAAAATTCTTTGCTATGTTAGAAAAGTTTTTTGGCAAAGGGAAAAGAACATTAGAAACAACGTAAGGAGGCGTAATCATGAACTATCAATTTTTAGTGGAAACTTTTTTTGTGGCATTATCCGGTGTACCGATTGCACTCCTTGTAACGGTTGTTGCTTTGCTTGTTGCCCTGCCACTAGGATTTTTATTAGCACTAACCCGCATTAATAAAATCCCCGTTATTCATCAGCTTGCGAAGATTTATGTATCTTTTGTTCGAGGTACGCCAATTATTATTCAAATATTCATCATTTATAGTAGTATTCCACTTATCCTAAAAATGATTTTTGAAAAATATCATATTACTTATGATATTTATAAAATCAATCCGATTTGGTATGCATTTATTGTTTTTGCTTTTAGTACAACAGCTATTTTAATAGAGGTCTTCCGCTCGGCGTTAAGCACTATTGAGAAGGGTCAGCTAGAGGCAGCGCACGCGGTCGGTTTAACGACATTTCAAGCTTATCGACGTATTATTATTCCGCAAGCTTTAGTCGTTGCAATGCCGAATATTTGTACGGCTACTGTGAACTTAATTAAAGCGACGTCATTAGGCTATGCCATGTCCTTGCCGGAAATTACACTGAAGGCGAAAGTGGCTGCCAATGTTGGTTACAATTATGTAGAAGCATATCTTGATATTTTTATCGTGTATTTAATTTTATGTAGTGCGGTTGAATACCTATTTAAGCGATACGAGAAACATTTGAGCAAATATAAAATGGCAAATGCCTAAGGGGTGAACCGACATGTTAAAAATCAAAAATATTCATAAATCATTTGGCAGCAATGAAATTTTAAAAGGTGTAGACCTATCGATTGATAAAGGGGATGTCGTCGTTATTTTAGGCCCAAGTGGCTCCGGTAAAACGACGTTATTGCGCTGCATTAACTTTTTAGAAAAGGCCGATCAAGGGCATGCGACATTCGGAAATATCGATGTGGATTTTCAAAATGTGAAGAATAAGGATATCCATGCAATTCGAAAACGCGTCGCTTTTGTTTTTCAAAATTATAACCTTTTTACGAATAAAACTGCGTTACAAAATGTTACAGAAGGGCTTGTTATTGGTCGGAAAATAGCAAAGGCTGAAGCCATTGAAATCGGCAAAAAGGCGCTCGACAAAGTAGGTCTGTCAGATAAGTATGATGCTTATCCAAGTCAGTTATCAGGTGGTCAACAGCAGCGTGTTGGTATTGCCCGTGCTGTAGCTTTGAATCCCGATATTATTTTATTCGACGAACCGACCTCTGCGCTTGATCCAGAGTTAGTCGGTGAGGTGCTGACGGTAATGAAAAATATTGCAAAAGAGGGCACAACAATGCTTGTTGTAACGCATGAGATGGGTTTTGCAAAAGATGTAGCAAACCGCGTTATTTTTATGGATGGTGGCGTTGTGGTGGAAGAGGGAAGCCCGCATGAAATTTTCGTAAGTCCAAAAGAGGAGCGGACGAAGAGGTTTTTAAAACGTGTAACACCTGAGGATTATACATTTTATATTTAGGGAGCAAGCATGGCTGAATGGATGTTTCATCTCAGAGTTACGGGACCAATTCTAAATTCATAGAGAAAAAGGAATCTGCTTTGACTAAGAAAGGTCGAGCAGATTTTTGTTATTTTCATATATTAAAAAAGACATATTACGGACGGATTGAGAGAAGAAAAGAAAGTAGTAATATTGCATAAAAATACATATTTATACATTTGACACGTTTCTGAATATTGGTGATGGCTCATTGGAATTTTACTGGGGAGACGTTATTTACTCTAAAAACGACACGAACTTCGGTCTTGTTAAATAATAGATTTTTACTAAAAATAAGTTGCTTTTTCAATGGTAAAACAACAGATTTTTATATAAATGGGGTGTTAATAGTACTCGAGCTTTATTGTTTGTAGGGCAAGAATAATAGATAAATAGGGGATGGTGAGCAATTGTTTTTAGAGAGTTTTTAGAAATCAAGCATAAGGAATAGTACAATTCGCTAATTGATTAATGTAGTAGATTTTCGCTGTAATGTGTATAAAATTTTAATACTTTATAAAACAGAATTATCAAAAAATATTGACATTTAAGTTTTAATTTTTTATATTTTTACTAATATATTTCCGTTTATCGGAATATATTTCCGTATAACGGAAAAAGGGGGTGGAGTAGATTTCTTGTCTTATGTAGCAAGTTTCTACTTTTGAAGTGTTGATTTTACGAATGTAAAGGGGAGAGAGAATGGCAAATCTACAAGAAGAAAATAATAATTTAGAAGAGCCTAAAATGAAAGGTATTAATGCGTTTGTTTTAATGTTTATCATTATTTTAGTAATGAGCGCGCTTACCTATATTATTCCTGCCGGTCAGTACGATCGAGTAGATAATAATGGGCGGATGGTTGTCGATCCAGAATCATTTCACTATATCGATTCTAGTCCAGTTGGTTTTCTTCAAATATTTAATAGTGTCCATTTAGGGTTGCTAGAAGGTGCCTCCATTATTTTATTTGTATTTTTATTTGGTGGTGCGCTTGGTATTATGCAAAAAACAGGAGCTATTGATTCATTTATTAAAGTAATGGCTTCTAAGTTTGGTAAGAAGGAGTACGTGTTAATTCCTATTCTTATATTAATTTTTGGTAGTTTAGGAACGTTAATTGGTTCTGCTGAGGATACGTTAGTCTATATTGCGATTATTATCCCGCTAACGATGGCTCTTGGAATGGACGCCATTACAGGATTTGCGATTGTTATGCTAGGGACATTAGCCACTGGATTTACATCGGGAATTACCAATCCGTTTAATATTGGGGTTGCTCAAACGATTGCTGAATTGCCTATGTACTCAGGTATGTCTTATAGAATTATCGTATTTTTCGTCTTTTATCTATTAACGGTTATTTATATTATTAGGCATGCTAAAAAAGTAAAAAATGATCCGTCTAAAGGAATTTACGGGAAATTTAAGCCAGAGGAAAGTGTTGCAATCGACTTAGATTTTAAAATGAGTGGACGCCACTTTTTAGCATTACTTGTGTTATTAGCGAATTTTGTCGCATTAATCGTTGGCGTTATTAAATTTCAATGGTATATCAGTGAAATTGGTGGCGTGTTCTTATTAAGTAGTATTATTATGTCGATCATTTGTAAAATGAGCCCGAATAAAATGGCTGAAGGCTTTATTTCAGGCGCTCGAGATATGGTTGAGGGTGCTTTAATCATCGGATTCGCCCAAACGATTTTAGTTATTACGACAGCTGGTGGTTTGATTGATACAATATTACATTTTGTAGCGAATGCTGTAAGTGTACTACCTGCTTCTATTAATGCGGTGGGCATGTTCTTACTACAGCTGTGCTTGAATTTCTTAGTGCCTTCAGGAAGTGGACAAGCGGCTTTAACAATGCCAATTATGACACCGTTAGCAGATTTAATTGGTGTATCAAGACAGACGGCCGTATTGGCTTTCCAGTTTGGAGACGGTATTTCCAACATGGTTATTCCTACGAGTGGTGTGTTGTTAGCAGGTTTAGCAATCGCAGGTATTCCATTTTCTAAATGGTTTAAATGGGTGTTCCCATACTTCGCTATTCAAACAGGCTTAGCTATAATTTTATTAATTATTGCGCACGTTATGAATTACGGGCCATTTTAACTTAGTAGAATGATAGGAGGATTTGCAAATGATTGAAACGACTGATTTAAAACAACAGGTTATTGCTTGGAGACAGCATTTACATATGCATCCAGAGTTGTCCCATCAAGAATATCAAACAGCGCAATATATTTATGATCAATTAATCACATTTCCACATTTAGAAGTGCAACGCTTAACTGAAACAAGCGTTTGTGCATTTTTAAGAGGGACGAAGACAGATGGTCAGGGTCATACAATTTTATTGCGAGCGGATATCGACGCATTGCCGATTGAAGAAGAGACTGATCTACCCTTTAAATCAAAAAATCCAGGGGTTATGCACGCTTGTGGCCATGATGCACACCCAGCGATGTTGTTGGGAGCTGCAAAAGCATTAGCAGAGCGGGGAACGGACTTTCATGGTGAAATTCGCTTCGTTTTCCAACATGCCGAGGAAGTAACACCAGGGGGAGCTGCTCAACTCGTTTCTTTAGGTATTGCAGATAATGTGGATTATGCATTTGCCCTACATGTCAGCCCTGATTATCCAGTTGGTCAATTTGCTATGAAGGACGGAAAATTTACAGCAGCTGCAGATGATTTTGAAATTAAACTTTATGGACGTGGTAGCCATGCATCTATGCCTGAAGTAGCTATCGATCCATTATTAATAGGTTCTGAAATTGTTGTGGCACTGCAAACCATCGTGTCACGTAAAGTACCAAGTATTCATGCGCCTGTTTTAACGGTTGCAAAATTCCATTGTGGCACAGCGTTAAATATTATTGCGGACACGGCAGAGCTTGGCGGTACGATTCGTTCGCTAGATGCGACAGTGCGTGTTGAGGCTCGTCAGCATTTGGAGAAGATTGTGAATGGTATAGCGTCCATGCATGGAGCGAACGTGGAGATTAAGTGGGAGCTTGGTTGTCCTTCTGTTACGAATGATAAGGAGCTTACGGCTTTATCACGTCGTATTGCGTCTGAAATTGTTGGAGTAGAGGGTGTGCAAGAATTACCTGCTCCAATGTTCGGCACAGAAGATTTTGCCGATTTTTCGGAAGCTGTCCCTTCTTCTATGCAGTTTATAGGGGTACATAACGAAGATTTCGGTGAAGCTTATCCTTTACATCATCCGCGCTTTAAAATTGATGAGGATGCCCTTATTTACGGCGTACGCTATTTTGAAAATATCGCACGGACTTTATGTCCATAAAAGAACCCCCGCCTTGTTGGCGGGGGTTTTTACTATAGTGCCGTTTATTCTGTTGCGTTCCGCTGAATTACAGTGGTGAGCTTCTATCGGCGATTGAGGTGAGTTTACCAGCGATTGTAGGACTTCTATCGGCGATTATGGAAAGTTTACCAGCGATTGTAGGACTTCTATCAGCGATTCCCTTAGTTTCACTCGTAGGATGTAACTATGCATTTTTTTGCTTTGATAGAAGCGACTTTCAAAGTTCTTCACGTATATTGTTGATTGGAGCGAAGGGCTGGCGACTCCTGCGGGAACAGCACAGAACGTAAGACGCAACGAGCGGCGCGCTAGCGACGGTTGCGGCTTACGGTGTGCCCGCGGAAAGCGCCAGTCCGCAGCGGAAATCAGTGGCAGTAATCATCAATATATATTTTAACTACGTCAGTTTTTGAAGAAGCAAACATCATTGCCTTCACCTCACAATTACTATAATAGTAGACAGTGAAATTTTTGTGTTCAGTGGATTTAAGCGAAGGGCTGGTGACTCCTGCGGGAACAGCACAGAACGTAAGACGCAACGAGCGGCGCGCTAGCGACGGTTGCGGCTTACGGTGTGCCCACGGAAAGCGCCAGTCCGTAGCGTAAATCAACGGCAGTAATCATCTGCAAAGAAAAACGCCCACCTAGTTAGGTGAGCGTTTTTCTCTTATTGCGTATTATTTTGTATAGTTATCGAAATAACCTTGAATGTAGATCATTGGTGTTCCTTTATCGCCTGAGCCTGAAGTTAGGTCAGAAAGAGAACCGATTAAGTCTGTTAAGCGACGAGGTGTTGTACCTTGAGCGGCCATTTGACCAGTTAAGTCCTCATCTTTATTTTGAATATATTCAGAGATAGCGGCTTTTAATTCTTCTCCACGAAGATCAGCAAAGTCATTATCTGCTAAGTATTTTAATTTTACTTCATTCGGAGTACCATCTAGGCCAGCAGTGAAGGCAGGAGATACAACTGGGTCAGCTAGCTCCCAAATTTTACCCACTGGATCTTTAAATGCGCCATCGCCATAAACCATTACTTCTACTGTTTTACCAGTAGCTTCTTTGATTTTTGCTTGGATGCCATCAACGATTGGCTGGCAAGTATGTGGGAATAGTTTTACACTTTCTTCAGTCGCTTTGTTTGAACCAAGTAGACCATATTCAGCATTGAAGCCTGAACCATTTACAGATACAGCTAAAATATTATCTAATGAGAATACTTTTTCAGCACCGTTCGCCGTTAAAATACGTTTTGTACGGAAGCGAGTGTGAATATCACAAGTTAAAACGCTTTTTGTATAGTCTAAAATTGTTTTTGGGTTGTTTGAGAAGATTACTTCACAAGCAGCACCTTCAGCTTCGATTAATTCTTTGTAGTATTCGATATAATCCACACCAGTAAATGTGTGTTTTTTATAACCGAAGTGTTCGCGGAATTCAGCTTCTGTTAATGTATCAGTCCAAGGGTTGATGCCTTTAACATCTAATTCATCGATATCAACTAAGTGGTTACCAACTTCATCAGATGGGTAGCTTAGCATTAATACAACTTTTTTAACACCTTTGGCAATACCACGTAAGCAGTTTGCAAAGCGGTTACGGCTTAAAATTGGGAAAATTACACCAACAGTATCGTCGCCAAATTTAGCAGCTACGTCCGCTGCAATGTCATCGATTGATGCATAGTTACCTTGAGCACGAGCTACAACTGATTCTGTTACTGTAACAATATCACGATCTTCAATTGAATAGCCTTCCACTTTAGCAGCGTTTAACACTGTATCGACCACGATTTGTTCGATGTTATCGCCTTCGTTAATGATTGGACCACGAAGACCTCTTACAACTGTACCAATTACACGTTCCAAAATAATCTCTCCTCATAAATAGCTATATGTTAATTTTTAATGATAGGAATAAAATCAATATGATTTTACTATACGCTTAGTTAATGATATAAGTAAAATTAATAGTTCGTATAATAGCTATAAGGAGTACTTATATGATTGGGAAATTAGATTTATATCGTGTCTTTAGTGTTGTTGCTAAAAATAGTAGCTTCTCTAGGGCGGCTAAAGATTTATTTATGACACAACCAGCAGTGAGCCAAGCTATGATGCAATTAGAAAAAGAACTTGGTACACGACTTTTCAACCGTACACCTAAGGGTGTCACATTAACGACAGAGGGGAAACTACTGTATGAATATACAAACTCAGCATTAGGTCTTTTAGATGCTGGTGAGGAAAAGCTTCTGGAATTTAAAAACTTAACGACTGGTCAGTTAAAAATAGGGGTAGGGGATACGATTTCGCGCTTTTTTTTAATGCCATATTTGGAGGCTTTTCATACGATGTACCCGAATATTAAGCTACAGATGCTAAATGGTACGACCTCTGAAATATGCAATTTTATTAAATCAGGTGAAGTGGATGTAGGGCTTTGTAATTTCCCACTGGAAGATGTCAGCCTACAATTAACAGTGTGCACGGAAATACAAGATATTTTCGTATGTGGAGAGAAATATAAAACATTGCAATCAAAGCGCTTAAGCTATGAAGATTTATTAAAGTTTCCCCTTATTTTTCTAGAGAAAAAATCAAACTCAAGAAACTATGTAGAAAATTATTTAATGGGGCAAGGTATACAAATTGCACCGGAGTTTGAACTCGGCTCACATGATCTCGTGCTTGAATTTGCACGTAGTAATTTAGGAATAGCATGTGTAACGAAAGAATTTTCTATGGACTATTTACAGCGTGGGCTTCTTTACGAGTTGCCATTGACGGAGAGTATTCCTACTCGTAGTATTGGTATGTGTTATTTAAAAAGTGTGCCATTGTCTCGTGCAGCTACGAAGTTTGTAGAAATTATTGAGCGTAAACAGGCTCGGAAAGCGATAAACCCTAGACCATTGAAATAAGCTTAGCGACTAAATCATAGTCTGCTAAGCTTTTTATGTTTCTTTTTTCTTCGTAATAAATTCAATAAGGGCTTCTACATTGCGCTTATTTTTCATTGTAGGCGAGTGCAAATAGGAAAAAGTCCGTATAAAACGTTGTTCTACAAGCGGCAAAATGGCAATATCGCCATTTTTGATGTCTCTTTCAATCACACTACCGGACAATAATGACAGGCCAAGCCCTTCAATCACACTTTCCTTTACGCCTTGGTTGCTACTAATTGTTAGTAGTGAATGGACTTGAAGACCATTTGTTCGAAATAGATGGTCTAAATAATTACGCGTGCCTGAGCCAACTTCACGTGCTACCCATTTTTGTCGTTGCAATTGTGAAATAGTAATAGATGATTGCTTTGCAAGGGTGTGGTTACTTGCACTAACAATAAATAATTCATCTTGCATAAAAGGTTGAATGATTAACTCATTGTCACGTGCTTGCCCTTCAATAAGCCCAATATCTACTTGTAAGAGCTTAGTAATTTGAATAATTTCATCGGTATTGCCAATAATAACTTGAAGCTCTAATTGAGGAAATTGTTGTTGAAGTTTCGACAGAATGGATGGCAAAATATTTTCTCCAATCGTAAAGCTTGCACCAATAACGAGCGTCCCTTGAATCGAGTGATGATAGGCTAAAATATCTTCCTTTGCAGCCTCTGCTATCGCCATTATTTGCTTTGCGCGTTTATATAATATTTCGCCAGTTGGTGTAATTTGCACAGCTTTTGGCGAGCGAATAAATAAAGTTGTTTGCAACGCTTGTTCAAGGTTTTTAATATGTAGGCTCACACTAGGTTGAGAAATATGTAAAATTTCTGAGGCTTTCGTAAAGTTTTTGACTTCAACTAAAGTAACGAAAGTTTTTAACGCATCGTACTGCATCATACCACCCCTATAATTAGAAATATTAATGATAGTAATTATATATATGTATTTTACTAATGATTACCTTTTTTATAAAGTAATAATCATAAAGAATGAAAGAAGTGGACAGCATGGATCAACAACAAGGGATTAAAAAATTCCTAGCGCCACCATTTATAAAGGGGATTATATTGACGTTAGGACTTGCCTTAGTGGCAAAGTATATTTCAACATTTCCTTTCTTTTCAATATTAGGGCAGCTAGTAATAGCTATTATTTTAGGTATGGCGTGGAGAGCGGCGTTTAGTGTACCTACTGCATGGCAAACGGGGATATCTTTTTCAAGTAAAAAACTATTACGATTAGGTATTATTTTGCTCGGGATGCGCTTGAATTTAGCAGATATTTATCATGCAGGGGCGAGTGTTTTTCTGATTGCATTTATTAATTTAGTGTTTGCACTATTTGTCGTGTACGGCTTAACGAAATTGTTTCATGTCGATACAAAGCTCGGCATTTTAACAGCGTGCGGAACAGCGATTTGTGGAGCTGCGGCTGTCGTGGCGATTGCGCCTCAAATTAAAGCCAATGAAAAAGAGACAGCAGTAGGTGCAGCGATTGTCGCATTGCTTGGAACGCTATTTACACTTGTTTATACAGTGCTGTACTCGATATTTGGTTTAACACCAACGCAATATGGTATTTTTGCTGGAGGGACTTTGCATGAAATAGCGCATGTGATTGCGGCTGCGTCAGCAGGTGGAGATGAAGCTGTTGATATGGCGGTCATCGTAAAATTAACGCGCGTCGCATTGCTAGTACCAGTGGCAATCATAATTGGTATTATGTATCAAAGAAGAGATAAAGACCAAGGAAATAAAGCATTTTCTCTATCTATTATCCCTTGGTTTATTCTCGGGTTTTTAGTAATGAGCGGTATTAATTCACTAGGTATTGTGCCACCAGCAGTTGCGCAAACATTTGTGAACTGTGCATATATTCTAATTGCTATGGCGATGGCGGGCTTAGGATTGAATGTAGAAATTAAAACGTTTAAGCAATTGGGCATTAAAGCATTTATCGCAGGGCTAATCGGCTCCATATGTTTATCAGTTGTCGGCTACATTTTAGTAGTCGTGTTCCAATAAATAAATTGTGTGAGTGCCTGGCACTTGTTCTTGGTACTTGCCCTTCTAAAACGTAACAATCCACTGCATTTTCCGCGGGCATAACATAAGCCACAACCCTCGTTGTCGCGCGGTTTGTTGCGGCTTATGTTGCGTGTGTTCCCGCAGAAGTTAACATGGATTTTTAATTCGTTGATTGGTTAGAATATTCAAAATTGTGTGAGTGCCTGGCACTTTGTATAGAAAAAACCATGCATATTTGTAGAAATATGCATGGTTTTTTAGATAGAATCAGAAGATAAATAGGTTTACAATTCGTTATTATTGCTGTGCTTCAATAGAAGAAGCTAATTCAGCAATAACAATTTTACTGCCGATAATTGGGCTATTCTCAGGTTTAGCGCCTTCAGATCCAGGCTCAGGACGTTGGTGAGCTGCCGCAAAAGCATCGCTATTACGCCAAGCTTGGAAATGTTCCTTCGATTCCCAGTACATATTGACGCTCATTTCGTCATATGTAGGATCATCAGTCGAGATCAGTACCTCTACTTTATGAAAGCCCTCGAACTGTTGTAGAGGACCTGGTTTCGTAAAGTTTGGTGCCATTTTTGCTGCGAAACCAGGCTTTACTTGAATACGATTTGTAACAATAATCATACTATTACCCCCTAATCATTTTAATGAAAATAAAACTACAATCGAATGAATTATCAATGATTATCATTCGCAATCAATGATAAGTGCCACAGGAAGTCATTGTCAACAGAATTGCAAAGGAAAATGACAATTTAAGCGAACATAAATGTTTTTGTACATATTTAAATATATCCATAAGGTAGCTGTCGAGGTTTTGTGATGGATAGCGTTAGCAATCTGTTGGCGATTATACATAATAGAGCTACCATTTAAACATTTGCTGACATTTAGTTGACATAAATAGAGGCTATAATAAAAACCAAAAATGCCGGTGTCGGGGTGGAAAAGTCATGACAAAAATTTTAGTGGTGGAAGATGAGTATGCAATTAGCCAAGTATTGAAAGCCTATTTGCAAAAGGTTGGCTATGAAGTGGTGCAGTGCTTTACTGGTGGTCGGGCACTCGAGCTGTTTATGGAGCATCAGCCCGATTTAGTGTTATTAGATATTATGTTACCTGAAAAAAACGGCTGGACGATTTTACGCGAAATTCGCAATGAGAGTGCTTGTCCAGTTATTATGCTAACGGCGTTAGGGGATGTAAATTACCGTCTAGAAGGTTTCGATCAAGGAGCAGATGATTATATCCCTAAACCATTTATAGCTGATGAAGTAGTGGCACGTGTAAAAGCTGTTTTAAGACGTGCAAAAAGCAATCAGCATTCTTCATTAAAGAAGCGATTCGGTCAGCTGGAAATTGATATGCAGGCACATCAAGTTTTTCTGAATGGTCAAGAAATCGTATTAACACCGCGAGACTTATCGGTGCTCTTATTTTTAGCAGAACATCCCAATCAAACATTTACGCGAGATCAACTTATTGAACATGTGTGGGGTTGGGAGTATGAGGGAAGCGATCGCGCTGTTGATTTAGCGGTTAAGCGATTGAGGAAAGCACTTATAGACTGGGATGAAGCAGAAGGAGAGATTAAAACTTTACGTGGATTGGGGTATCAGTTAAGTGTTCAAAAAAAATAAGCGCATCTCCTTACTCAATTATTGGACGAGCCGATATTTACTAACACTTTTTATAGGGCTAGCCATTATATCGTTTATTTCCGCTAGTTGGATTCGGCACACTGCCTTAGAGAATCGGCTTGAGCTGATGAATTTTATAGCGCAAGAGACCGTTTATCGTTTGACGGATACAACGGGTATAAACAATGCGCCTACTGATGGATTACCAGGTTTTATTGGGAATCGAGAACGATTTAGTATGAGAGAAATTGATCCAATTTTATATGTAGTCGATGTAAAAGGTAATGTTTTAACAACTAATCGGCCGATGCCACCGGGAAGTACTGAAAATGTCGCCAACTTATTAAATGATGAAGAAGGTACGAAGAAAATTGTGCTCGTATCGGATGGCAAAAAGACGGTTAACTATGTAGTGAAAAAGAAAATTGAAAAAGACAATACGGTAGTCGGATGGGTGCTGGTGCTAGAAAAAAAGGAAAACTTGACGAAAGTTCAGCAAGCATATGGTCAGCTCGCCCTACTTATCTGTACACTTGCTGTCCTTGGATGGGGAGCCATTTATTTTTTATCGAAACGCTTAGTACGTCCAATTAAGCAAGTAGCTGAAGCTGCTAAACAAGTACAAGAAGGCAACTATGCATTTGATTTACCTCAAAATAATAAAGAACAGGAAGTATTCGAGCTTGTTACGTCTTTTAAAGAAATGGCCAACAAGCTAGAACAATTAGAGAGGACGCGCACCGAGCTACTTGCAGGTGTGACGCACGAGCTAAAAACGCCCGTTACGTCCATTAGTGGGTTATTGCAAGCGGTAAGAGATGGAGTAGTAACGGGGAAAGATGCCGAAGAATTTATTCAAATGGCATTACTAGAAACGACGAAAATGAAAACGATGGTTGGTGATTTATTAGCGTTCAATAGTTTTGCAGTGGACGCTATCCCTGTAAAGCTTGTAGCGGTAAATGTTAACCATCTAGTGCGAGATGCTGTCGCACAATGGGAAGTGTTAGATGATGAGCAAAATGTTCGATTGGAAGTACACTATCTACCAGAGCCAGTCAATGTGCAGGCTGACATTGTTCGTATACAGCAAGTTTTCACAAACCTTCTAACCAATGCAAAGCAAGCGATGCAGGAAGGCTGTGTGACGATTACATTAAAGCATAAGCGGGATCGCGTCATAATTGCCGTACAGGATACGGGCAACGGCATATCACAAGAAGATCAAGCATTTATTTTTGAACGATTTTATAGAGGTGAAAATAAAAAGTACGCGGTTCGAGGGTTAGGGTTAGGGTTACCGTTAAGTAAAATGATGGCTCAATCCATTGGCGGTGATTTACGTTTAGTTGAAAGTAATGAATCAGGAACATGCTTTGAAATAACATTGTTAAAAGCTACTACGCTGTAAAGGCGTGGTAGCTTTTTTGCTGTGAAAAGAGAGAGCAGTTTGTAAAGGTATTATGAAGCTTCCTCAATGTATTTGTAAAAATTTTTGCATGAATTGTAATGCTGACATCTGACTGACACATAAGGTCTATATAGTAAGGAATGTAAACGAGGAAATAAACGAAAGGATGTTATAGAGAATGGCTATATATTCAAGGTTTATCAAGATAATTGCTGTTCCGGCTGCATTCACGATGCTGTTAGTGGGCTGTGGTGACAGTACTGATTATGTAGCAACAGTGGACGGTGAAAAAATTCTTCAGACAGAGTTAGATGAAGCGTTGCGCAGTCAATATGGAGCAGAAATGCTAAATACGCTAATCGACAATAAAATAATTGAGCTTGAGGCCAAAAAAGAGGATATTACGGTATCAGATGACGCTATTAAAGCGGAATATGATGAACTAGTAGAGTCATATGGCGGCGAAGATGCGTTGCAGGAAACACTTGATGCAAATGGTCTAACGAAAGACAGTGTCCAAGATAATATTCGTATGTACCTACTGACGAAAAACGTTATCGCAAATAGTATTGATATTTCCGATGAGGAATTAAAACAATACTTCGAAGAAAATAAGGATGACTACGGTCAACAGGAACAAGTTGCTGCAAGCCATATTTTCCTTGAAGATGAAGCAACTGCAAAAGAGGTTGAAGCGAAGTTAAAAGCGGGTGAAGATTTTGCAGAGCTAGCTAAGACGTATTCAATAGATACGGATACGAGTGAAGACGGTGGGGATTTAGGTTATATTAGCCGCGGTCAAATGGACGAGCAGTTTGAAGAAGCAGCATTCGCGCTTGAAAAAGATGAAGTTAGCGGTGTGGTACAGTCTGCAGAAGGCTATCACATTATAAAAGTGACTGGTAAAGTGCCTGCTGAAGAAGCTGTGTTTGAAGATGTCAAAGATGAAGTTTATGAAACCTTATTGGAATCACGTATCAATGAAGAATATTCGACTTGGTTAACCGAGAAACAAGAGCAATACAAAATTACAAAGAAATAGTAGGAAGGAGAATACAGCATGCCTAAACTAACATCTTTCAACCCAAATGGTCGCAAGGAAATTAAACAGGCAATCTCTTATCCAGACTACGCACTCTTAAAAAGTAAAGTCCAGCATTTGATGAAGCTAGATCACAATGCAGGTCCGGATGGGAAATATTTAATTCGCAGCACATACTTCGATAATTTTGCTAACAAAGTATTGAATGAAAAAAAAGAAGGCTTTATTAATCGAGATAAATACCGAGTTCGTATTTATGGGAAATCAGCTGCTTTAGTGAATTTAGAGCGCAAAAGTAAGCGCAATAATTTAACGTTTAAAACGAAGTGTGTGATTTCGCAATCGGAGTACGAAAAAATGCGGATTGGGGACATTGATTGGATGGAAAAAGATGACCGTGTGTTAATACGGGAATTATTTCATGAGATGAAATATCACCAAATTAAGCCGACAACGGTAGTCGATTATGAGCGTGAAGCGTATATTTACCCCTACGGCAATGTACGTGTAACGTTCGATAGTAAAGTGCAGTCAAGCCTGCGTAATACAGATATGTTCAATAAAAATCTACCGATGGTGGATGTACTTGAACCGAACCTCGTTATTTTAGAAGTTAAATACGATGAGTATTTGCCGGATATTATTAAATATTTACTACAATCAGTGGATACACGTGCTGAAGCCTATTCCAAATACCAGCTTAGTCGTATGCATGTATAAGAAGGAGAAATGAAAAATGGATAATATGAATTTTAGTGATATTTTTAAATCGAATTTTCTAGAGAAAACAACATCATTCTCATTAACAGATTCAATCATTGGACTAGTTGTTGCTTTCTTTGTCGGGCTATTTATTTACGCAGTATATAAGAAAACCTTTAATGGTGTGATTTATTCGCACTCGTTTAATATTTCGTTACTCATTATGACGATGGCAACATCGCTCGTTATTATGGGGATTAGTTCTAACGTCTTGTTGTCACTTGGTATGGTAGGTGCGTTATCAATTGTTCGTTTCCGTACACCGATTAAAGACCCTATGGATTTAGTGTATATTTTCTGGGCAATCGTATCAGGTATTCTTTGTGGCGCAGGATTCATTCCACTTGTCATTATTGGCGCTATTTTAATTGGTTTAGTGCTACTAGTATTAGTCAATAAAATTACAATTGAAAATCCTTACTTATTAATTGTGAAATTTGAAGAAGATGTAGCTTGTGAAGAAGTGGAGCAAATTATTGCTGCACAGTCTAAAAAGTATGCTTTAAAATCGAAATCAATTATTCAAAATGATGAAATCGAAACAACGTATGAAATTCGCGTCAAGCAAAATGATACAAAGTTTATGGACAATTTAACAAACGTACCTGGTGTCAAATCAGCCATTATGCTTAGCTACGATGGTAACTTCACAGCATAATGAAAATGAACAATAGTTTTCTAACAACGAGCAAGAGAGGTGCAGTCAATGATTAAAAATCGAATTGTCTATACTAGTATGGCGATTCTCCTCCTACTCTTTGGCGTGATGGTTGCTGTGCTTCCAAGCTTAGGCATTGAAACAAAAAATACGGAATTTTCCTATGAGACTCTTGTGTTTAATAAAAGCAAAGTAACGACTGTTGATATTGAAATACCACAAGAGGATTGGGAGGACATGCTAGAAAACGCAGCTGATGAGGAGCTAAAGCAAGCCGATGTTACAATTAACGGCAAGAAAGTAGAAAATGTAGCGATTCGTACAAAAGGAAATTTATCGCTACGTTCTGTTGTGAATAGTGACTCCGATCGGTATAGTTTGAAAATCGATTTTGACTACTATGATGACAACCAAAGCTTATACGGCTTGAAGAAATTAAATTTAAACAACAATTACAGTGATTCAACGTTAATGCGCGAATATCTATCGTATGAGTTAATGGAAAAAATGGGCTTACCGACACCAGCTCACTCTTATATGTATGTGACGGTTAATGGAGAAGAACGGGGCTTATATCTAGGGGTAGAAGCGGTCGATGAAACATTTTTAGCGAATAATTACGGCTCCAATGATGGATTTTTATTTAAACCAGACGGTACAGGCAGTGATTTGAAATATATTAGTGATAATATTGACGACTATACCGGTATTGGTTTAAAAACGAATGAAGATAATATTGATAACTCGAAGTTAATTGAAATGCTTGATGCCATCAATAACGGTGGAGATATCGAAAAATATCTTGATGTCGATGAAATGCTTCGCTACTTCGCTGTCAATACGGCGCTAGTCAATCTAGATAGCTACCAGGGGAATATGAAGCACAACTACTATTTGTATGAGAATAAAGGTGTATTTTCTATTATACCGTGGGATTATAATATGTCATTCGGCGGCTTCGGTGTTGGCGGTGGCGGAATGGGTGGCGGCAATCCAAATCAAATGCGTGGAAATGCTGATAAGAACTTATCCGCAGATGAGACGGAAGACAACGCAAATACAGCAGCAACAAAGCAACCACAAAGCGGTCAGCCAAACGGTGAACAACCTCGAGAAGGCAATGGTGAACTTCCTCAAAATGGGCAACCAAATGGCGAGCAAGCACAAGAGGGGCAGTCAAACGGGGACAAGTCACAAGAAGGACAAGCAAACGCCAATCGCAATAAAGGTGGCTTTGATATGGGAGGCGGAATGTCTGGAGATTTAATGGCAGATAGTGCAATTAACTTTAGCATCACGACACCGGTATCTGGGACAACTTTAGAAGAGCGCCCGCTATTAAATGCCTTATTGTCTAATGAAACATATCGTGCAAAGTATGAAAGTTATTTAGAAGAACTCGCAACGACTTATTTAACGGAAGATTATATACAGTCGATTACAAACAATTTGGCGACGCTACTAACAAGCTATGAGGAAGCAGACCCGACAAAATTCTATACAACTGAGCAGTTTTTAGAAGGTGTGGCAGGAGACAACAGTCTACCTGAATTTGCTAAACAACGTTCTGAATCTATCTTAAAGCAACTGTCAGGTGAACTTGTTATCGAAACAAGTGCAACTGCACAAGGCAATGTAGACATGCCAAATGGCAACAAAAATGATGAAGCCAATGGCAACCCGATGCAAATGCCTGACAATTTTGACCCAAGTCAATTACCAGAAGACTTTGACCCAAGTCAATTACCAGAAGACTTCGACCCATCGCAAATGCCTGAAGGTGGTATGGGCAATGGACAAGGTGGAGGAGCAAATGGCGGTCCTATGCAACGGCCAGATGGCATGGGAGGCCCTAACCAAGGGAATGGACAAACTGTTCAAGAAACAGGAATCGATAAAAGTACCGTGGTAACAGCAACTACGTCGTTTTCATTTTTAATAGCTGCACTGCTCTTCGTCTTTAGATTTAACCGAAGAGGACGGTAAAAAAAGTGCCAGGCACCCAAACGATTAAGAATATTCTGTTAAATAAAAATAACCTATCCAAAACTTTTGGATAGGTTGTTTGCTTTTTTCCGTGATAAAATAAAGCATTCTTTTTTCGAGGAGTACTTACAGGATGAATGAACATCAATTTGATAAACTTTTGCACATTAATACGATCGGCGAACAATATGGATTTCCTAAACTTGCGCATTACCATCGATACGAGCCAACGCCCTATGCGGGATTAGAACAGCTCTTTTCCCAATACGAAATGCCTGAAAATCCCGTATTCATTGATATGGGCTGTGGAAAAGGGCGGGTCCCTATTTATATTCATCATAAATTTCACATTCCGACAATCGGCGTAGAAATGGATGCAGGTTTTTATGCAGAGGCCGAGCATAATAAGGAAAGCTATTGTCGAAAACATGGCTCCCCAAACGCCATTTCATTTGTTCATACAATAGCAGAAAACTACAAAATCATGCCGTGTGATAATGTCTTTTTCTTTTTTAATCCATTCTCCATTAATATATTTCGTACGGTCATTCACCATATTTGGGAGTCGTTTGAGCAAAATATGCGTGATATTCACATTATTTTATATTATCCTCCGTATGATTATTTGCAGTTTTTACATCATGGTACACCTTTTGAGTTGATACATGAGGTGCATTTAGAAAATGAAACAAATATTAATGAACGTCTTTGTGTATTTGCTTTAAAAAAGGCTTAACTTTCAGTGGGGGTGATATTCGTTCAAGAAGCTCCTTTTCCGCAGGCGCGGTGTTCTAAGCTAGAGTGTCACGCCTCACTCCCATTCACTCGAACAGCCATGACAGCAAAGTATGCACCTAGTATAGTTAAACGATGTTGATTTTTAATTTATTCCTTTTAGTTCGAAGCATAGAGCAACAGCGGCTCTATGCTTTTTTTATGGCGTTGTATCGCTCCAATGCCCGGGCTCTCGCCGTTTTATGATCCACCATTGGCAACGGATAGTTGTCACCTAATGTAATACCGGCCTGCTCTAAAATAGTGGCAGGTGCTGTATGTGGGGCGTGAATATATTTGGACGGCAGCTGTGCTAATTCTGGTACCCATTTTTTAATATACGTACCAGCCGTATCGAACTTCTCTCCTTGTAAGGAAGGATTGAAGATACGGAAATAAGGAGCGGAGTCGATACCTGTGCCGCTTACCCATTGCCAGCCCATGGCATTATTTGCCGCATTAAAATCGAGCAATGTATGCTCAAACCAAGCATAGCCCTCCTGCCAAGGCTGTAGTAAATGCTTTACTAAAAATGACGCTGCCACCATTCTTACGCGATTATGCATATAGCCTGTTTCCCAAAGCTCACGCATACCTGCATCAACAAGTGGATACCCCGTTTGGCCACGTTTCCAAGCATCAAGACGATCAGCATGAGGCTCCCAATCAAAATGCTGAAAATTACTGCGTAAGGAGACAGTAGAAAACGTAGGAAAATGCAACAATTGATAGATCGAAAACTCTCGCCATATTAGTTGTCTTAAAAAGCTTTCGATTTGTTGAGCAAAGATAGCGTTGTCCTCCTCATCCAATAACTCCTGGCAAGTAGCCCATAGAGAACGGATGCTTATATTCCCTGCTGCAAGAAATGGAGACATTTTAGAGATTTTTTCTTTGGCAAGGTCATCGCGCTTATCCTTGTAATCAAATACGTTACTTTCGAGGAAAGGCGTCCATTGCTCCATAGCCCCATCTTCTCCAGGACACCAATAGTTGTTAAATTTAACATACCAGTTACCATGTAGTAGCTGTAATTGTTCTAATGCAAGCGATGCAACAGTCATTGGAAAAGCTTTTAAAGTAGCAGGACTTCCAAGTGGTTTCCTGGCGTGCTCTTGCAAACAGCGTTTATAAAATGAAGTGAAGATCGCATACGGTTTATGTTGCTGATTAAAAATGGCTGTCAGGTCAAATAATGAATCTCCGTAAAACGTTTTGACTTCAATATCTTGTGCTTGTAAAAGAGTAGTAAGCTGTTCATCTTCAGAGCGTTCACTTTCACTAAAACGCTCGTTAAAATATACGGCGTCAGCTTGCGTATCTAATGCTAACTGAAGTACTTCGGTAATAACCTCTCCTTGTCGTAAAATAAGCGGCATGTTATAGCTACGCAATGTAGTTTGTAGATGTTGTAGTGAATAGTAAGTCCAATAATTTTGAGCCTTGTCTTGCGCTTGTAATTGGGCATTATGAATATAGACGGGTAAAATGGCTCCCGTATTGGCTGCATGCCATAGAGCAGGGTGATCTGTTAGGCGTAAGTCGTTGCGGAATAGCACAATTATTTTTTTAGACATCTTGCATCATCCTTTAATTTGAAAATAAGATAGGTTCGTTCAATAATGAATTTATAAATATTAATCAGGGAGGAACATATGAAAACACTCTTCAATCGCCAAGTAATTATCACGTCTATTGTGGCAGGCTGTTTATTTGGAGCTTTTTTGAAAGTGGTTGAAAGGTTAACAGACAGCCGCGTGTATACATTACTATTAAATGTCGATTATATACCGATTATCAAAAATTTTCGCTTCCCGGAAGTAATAGAATTCACATTCCATCTCATCATCTCGTGGTTATTAACAGCCATAGTATGCGCTATTCGCAATAAGTATAAATGGAATAACACAAAGTTAATGAGATATAGTGTCTTGATACAGCTATTTATAGGATGTATGTTGTTCCCTACAACCAATTTCTCGAACCGGACACCGATGATAACAGATTTTACAGCATTGAGCTGGTGGCTAGTTGGTCATATAGTGTATGGGGTGATGATAGGGGTGCTGTTGAAAAAAAGAGAATAAAGAGAAATCAATTTTCGCAAAATGGACATCATTGTTTGGAGAACTTGAAAAAAATTCCGTAGTAGCTTTCTACTCAATTTGCACTAAATTAATAGATTATTCACAAATAACTAATTATACTGAAAAATCACTCTAGACTAAATATAAAGAATGTTTTACAATGTAAAAGGCTTAATTGAATATAATCTAGCTTTAAAAATAGATAGTTATAAATAATTATTTTTGCTATTGAGGATTAGCATTAGATTGTTTATAATTATCAGAAATATCTAACATTTGAGAATTTTCAGGGGGAATTAATTATGAAACAGAACAACAAGCTTAAAAAGTTCGGCTCACTTCTAGTAGCTTCTTCACTTCTTGCAGGCGTACTTGCAGGTTGCGGCGCTGGAGACGGTGATTCAAGTTCAGGAGGCGGCTCATCATCAGGCGGCGGTTCAAAAGATGGAGATACAATTAAAATCGGTGCAAACTTGGAGCTTTCAGGTAACGTAGCTTCATACGGTTCTTCAATCGGATTAGGTGCAGAGCTAGCGGTGAAGGAAATTAACGATGCTGGCGGTATTGATGGTAAAAAGATCGAGCTTATTAAAGTAGATAACAAATCAGAAAACTCAGAGGCAACTGCGGCAGCTATTAAACTAGCAACGCAAGATAAAGTAGTAGCGATGCTAGCTCCTGCGACTTCTGGTAATACAGTTGCAACAGTTCAAATTGCGAATGACAACAAAATTCCAATTGTAACTGGTTCTGGTACAGCGCCAAATATTACAGTAAATGATGATGGCAGCATTAATGAATATGCTTTCCGTACGTGTTTCATTGACCCATTCCAAGGGATTGTAGCAGCGAACTTTGCTTCAGGTGAAATTGGCGCGAAAAACGTAGCTATCTTTGGAGACAATGCTTCTGACTATGCAAAAGGTTTAGCAAAATCATTTAAAGAAACTATTTCTAAAAATGGTGGGAAAGTTGTGAAAGAGGAAGCTTATGTAGCGAAAGATACAGACTTCCGTACACAATTAACAAACATTAAATCAGCGAATCCAGACTTCATCTTTATCCCTGGATATTATGAAGAAGTTGGTCTAATCGTAAAACAAGCGCGTGAAATGGGCATTACAGTACCACTAATGGGCGCAGACGGTTGGGATTCTCCAACTTTAATTGAGTTAGCTGGAGCAGAAGCACTGAATAATACGTACATTACTAACCACTACTCTGCAGAAGACCCAGATCAAAAAATTCAAGACTTTGTAAAATCATTTAAAGCAGCAAATGGCGATAAAGCACCGGATGCCTTTAACGCACTTGGTTACGATTCCATTTACTACATTGCAGATGCTATCAAACGTGCTGGCTCTACTGATGGAGAAGCAATTAAAAATGCTTTAGCTGAAACAAAAGATCTTTCTTTAGTAACAGGTACTTTCTCAGTTGACGAAAACCATAACCCAATTAAAACAGCAACAGTTCTTGAATTTAAAGACGGTAAACAAGTGTTCAACTCTAAAGTAAATCCTTAATTTTTAAGCAAGGGGGAGGCGGGCAACCTGCCTTCTCTTTTATTTTTTAACAGACAACTAGACTAATAAAAATAAGCATAGATTCTAGCATAAGGAATCGGAAATAACTTTTTATGAGGGACACGAGTTTTTCTGCATTCAATTTAACTATGTAGAAATAGGTCCCGTTTTTGCATTCCTCAAAAAAAACAAAGGAGTGAAGGCTCATGGAATGGATACAACAGCTTGTGAATGGTGTTTCACTAGGTAGTATCTACGCGTTAATAGCGTTAGGGTATACGATGGTATACGGTATTATTAAGCTCATTAACTTTGCCCACGGTGATGTTTTCATGATTGGGGCATTTATTGGCTTTTACGCTATTGCTAAATGGGAGCTAGGTTTCTTCCCAGCATTATTATTAGCAATGGCAGTTTGTGCAATTTTCGGTGTGTTAATTGAACGTATTGCCTATAAACGTTTACGTAATGCAACGCGTATTGCAGCGTTAATTACGGCAATTGGTGTATCACTATTAATCGAATATACGACGATTTTCTTCAGAGGCGCTCAGCCAGCAGCTTATCCTGAAGTGATTAAAAATCGAACATTTGATGTTTTCGGTGTTCAAATTAGCAGTACGTCTATTTTAATTTTATCTGTCGCTATCGTACTGATGATTTTATTACAATTCATCGTACATAAAACAAAAATCGGTAAGGCAATGCGTGCGGTTTCACATGATGCAGATGCGGCACGCCTAATGGGTATTAACGTAGATAATACCATTTCAGCAACATTTGCAATCGGTTCTGCTTTAGCTGGTGCTGCAGGTGTTATCTTCGGTGTGTATTATACGAAAATCGACCCGTTAATGGGGGTTATTCCAGGAGTTAAAGCATTTATCGCTGCAGTACTTGGGGGTATTGGTATTATCCCAGGTGCAATGGTTGGCGGTATGTTACTAGGTGTCGTGGAATCCATGGTAAGTGCACTCGGCTTCTCTTTATGGCGCGACGCAGCGGCATTTGTCATTTTAATTTTAATTTTGATTTTCAGACCATCGGGTATTTTCGGTAAAAACGCCCGCGAGAAAGTGTAGGTGAGCGGTAATGATGAAGAAGTCTAAAGTTTTCTGGGGCTACGCCATATTAGCGCTAGTCATCTATGTAGTTGTTCAGGCTCTTATTTCAATGGAAGTAATCGATTTGTATTATAAAAATATGTTAATCACAATGTGTATTAACATTATGCTAGCTGTCAGCTTGCACATCGTTATCGGAATTACTGGCCAATTCTCTATAGGGCACGCTGGTTTCCTTGCAGTAGGTGCTTATATTTCAGCTATTATTACAACAAAACTAATGCTACCGTTCCCGTTAGCCATTTTCTTAGGGGCGCTTGCAGCAGCAGTAGCTGGGTTAATCGTAGGTATTCCAACGCTACGTTTAAAAGGGGATTATTTAGCCATTGCAACACTTGGTTTCGCGGAGATTATTCGTATCGTCTTTTTAAATACGGATTATGTCGGTGGGGCAGCAGGGATGCAGGTTAAATATTTATCGAATTGGACATATGCATTCATTGGTGTTGTTTTAACGATTTTAGTCATTGCTAACTTTACAAATTCTCGCCATGGGCGTGCGTGTATTTCAATCCGTGAAGATGAAATTGCGGCAGATGCTATGGGGATTAATACAACTTACTATAAAGTTGTAGCATTTGCGATTGGATCTTTCTTTGCCGGTCTTGCAGGGGCCATTTTTGCACATAACTTCTACATTATTCAGCCGACGACATTCGGTTTCTTAAAATCTTTTGATATTTTAATTTACGTTGTTCTTGGGGGCTTAGGAAGCTTATCTGGTTCTGTTATCGCTGCAATATTTTTAACGTTGATTTCAACATACTTAGCGAACTTCCCAGAAACACGAATGATTATTTACAGCTTAGTGTTAATCATTGTTATGCTATACCGTCCAACAGGGTTAATGGGCACAAAAGAAATTACAGACTTATTTAAGTTTGGTAAAAAAGGAGGTACAAAATAATGACTGGAAACCTTCTTATCAAAGTGGAGAATATGGGCATTCAATTCGGTGGTTTAAAGGCGGTACAGGGCGTTAATATGTACCTAAATCAAGGTGAATTAGTAGGCTTGATTGGACCGAATGGTGCAGGTAAAACAACAAGTTTTAACATGTTAACAGGGGTGTATACACCGACAGAAGGAACGATTACATTTGCCGGTTTAAAGATTAATGGCCTTCCCCCTTATCAAGTAACACAAAAGGGCATTAGCCGTACGTTCCAAAACATTCGCCTTTTTAAAGAATTATCGGTTTTAGATAATGTAAAAGTAGCGAACCATTCACTAGCTAAACATTCGCTATGGTCGTCTATTTTCCGTTTGCCGAGTCACTTTAAAGGTGAAGAAGCAATGGAAAAGCAATCAACGGAATTTCTAAAAATATTTGGCTTAGATATTTATAAGGACGAACTGGCTAAAAACTTACCATACGGGATGCAACGCCGTCTGGAGATCGCGCGGGCATTAGCGGTAAATCCGAAACTATTATTATTGGATGAGCCAGCAGCAGGGATGAATCCACAAGAAACACACGACTTAATGGAATTAATTGCATTTATTCGTAAGGAGTTTGGTTTAACGATTTTGCTAATTGAGCACGATATGAGCTTAGTAATGGGAATTTGCGAACGAATTTACGTACTAGATCATGGGCAATTAATCGCTGATGGGACACCAGAGGAAATTCGCAACAATCCAAAGGTAATTGAAGCTTACCTTGGTGAGGAGGTTATCAGCTAATGCTAAAAGTACAAAATATAGATGTATTCTATGGAAATATTCAAGCTATAAAGGGCGTCTCTTTAGAAGTTAATGAGGGAGAGATTGTGACATTAATCGGTGCGAATGGTGCTGGTAAAAGTACATTATTAAAAACCTTGTCAGGCTTACTAAAACCTAAGGGGGGCATTATCGAATATGAAGGTTTCTCGATTGCAGGTAAGGCTGCCCAAACAATCGTAAAATCAGGTATTTCACATGTGCCGGAAGGGCGCCGTGTATTTGCCAATATGTCAGTTGAGGAAAACCTTGAACTAGGGGCATATCTTCGTAACGATAAGGCGGGTATTAAGAAAGATATGGAGCATGTCTTTGAGTTATTCCCTCGACTGTTGGAGCGCCGTAAACAGCAATCAGGCACATTATCTGGCGGTGAGCAGCAAATGCTCGCAATGGGGCGTGCGCTCATGGCTAAGCCGAAGCTGTTATTAATGGATGAGCCATCAATGGGGCTTGCGCCACTTATGGTAAAAAATATCTTTAATATTATCGAAAAGGTTAATAAAGAAGGTACAACAGTCTTGCTTGTAGAGCAAAATGCCAATATGGCCTTATCGGTAGCTGACCGTGCATATGTACTGGAAACAGGACGTATTGTCTTGTCGGGTACAGCGAAAGAATTGCAAGAAAGCGAACAAGTAAAAGCAGCTTATTTAGGTGGCTTATAACAGGAAAAGGTGTCTCGATCTAGCTTCGAGATGCCTTTTTTATGTGGAAGAACGTTGCCATGATAGATAGAAGTAGCGTTTAGCCTTAACTTTTTGGTAAGGTGGAAAAAAGGAGTGAAGTTAGATGCAATATTCTGCACAATATTTTATTGAAAAATTAGCTTTAGATCAACATCCTGAGGGAGGATACTATATATCTTCGTTTCGCTCAACGGAGGACATAGCTGTAAGGGAAGTAACAAGACCAATTTATACGAGTATTTATTTTTTATTACGCTCTCAGGATATTTCACATTTGCATCGTTTACAATCAGATGAACTTTGGTATTATCATGCGGGCAGCCCGTTAACTGTGCACATGATTTACCCTGATGGTACATATGAGGCGAAAAAGTTAGGGTTAAATTTAGAAGCGGGTGAAGTACCGCAAGTTGCAGTGCCAAAAGGGACAATTTTCGGATCGTCTGTTGATGATGACAACACATTTAGTTTAGTAGGCTGTATGGTAGCACCTGGTTTTGATTTTGAGGACTTTGAGTTATTTACGCAAGCTGAGCTGTTAGCAGATTATCCGCAGCATGAAGCGGTTATTCGCAAAATGGCTTACGAGACGATTGCATAGCATTAAAAGAAAAAGTGGTAGATTGACTGCACATCAATCTACCCCTTCTTGCTATGCGCGGCATGCCCTCACTATCATTATTTTGCAGTGTACTGAAGCAGTTTAAATAATTCTGTGCGCTCTTTATCTGTTAAATCGCGCCATTGTCCAACCTTTAAATTACCAAGTTTAATATTCATAATACGAACGCGTTGTAATCGTTTAACAGAGTAGCCTAATGCTGAACACATACGACGTATTTGTCGATTTAAGCCTTGTTCTAAAATAATTTTAAATACTTTGTCTGAAATTTTTTCAACATGACAAGGCAATGTGGTTGTATCTAAAATATCAACACCGGCACCCATTTTTTTAATAAATTGCTCTGTAATCGGCTGATCAACTTGGACAATATATTCTTTTTCATGATGGTTTTCTGCACGTAAAATTTTATTCACAATATCTCCATCATTTGTTAGTAATAATAATCCTTCTGATTCTTTATCTAGTCGACCAATATGGAAAATGCGTAAAGGATGATTTACAAAATCAACGACATTTCCTTTAATATGACGCTCTGTTGTACTTGTAATACCTACTGGTTTATTTAAGGCAATATAAACGAGTTGCTCCTCCTTTTTTACCTCTTTGCCATCCACACAGACTAAATCACCAGCTTCTACTTGGCTACCGACAGTAGCAAGAACACCGTTAATCGTTACTTTACCTTCTTCGACCCATTTATCAGCACCGCGGCGAGAGACGATGCCAGTCTCACTTAAATATTTGTTAATTCTCATAATGTTCTCCTATACATTTATATTAGCTTAAGTATACCCTATCGTCGGAAATACAGTGAATGCTAGAAGCTTTTCTAGCAAAAATAAATATTGTGAAATTTTATTTTTAAAAGTTGAAATAATTATTAATTTCTGACAATATATTGGGTAAGAGGGTTTCTATGAAAATATCGTTATTTCGATATGGAATAACGATTTTTCTAGATATTTTCTCATTATTTTGTGTAAAGGGGAGAAGTAAAATGGTTTATGCATTTCCAAACACTGAAGGATCAGTAGTTCAATTCAAAGAGAGATATGAAAATTACATTGGTGGAGAATGGACACCTCCAGTGAAAGGTCAATACTTTGATAATGTTACTCCTGTTACTGGACAAGTTTTTACACAAGCAGCGCGTTCCTCTGCAGAGGATATTGAACTTGCGCTTGATGCAGCACATGCAGCAAAGGATGCGTGGGGACAAACATCCGCTACAGAGCGTGCAAACATTTTACTTAAAATTGCGGACCGTATTGAACAAAACTTAGAAAAGTTAGCCGTTGCCGAAACATGGGACAATGGTAAGGCGGTTCGTGAAACATTAAATGCTGATATCCCTCTAGCAATTGATCATTTCCGTTATTTTGCAGGGGCTTTACGTGCACAAGAAGGCGCGCTAAGCCAAATTGATAATGATACAGTAGCCTATCATTTCCATGAGCCAATCGGGGTAGTCGGCCAAATTATTCCTTGGAACTTCCCAATATTAATGGCTGTGTGGAAACTAGCTCCTGCTCTTGCAGCTGGAAACTGTGTTGTACTAAAGCCAGCAGAGCAAACGCCAGTTTCTATTATGGTGCTAGTAGAGTTGATTGGTGATTTATTGCCACCAGGCGTACTAAATGTTGTGAACGGTTTCGGTTTAGAAGCAGGAAAACCACTTGCATCTAATCCACGTATCGGCAAAATTGCCTTTACGGGTGAAACGACGACGGGCCGTTTAATTATGCAGTATGCGTCACAAAATCTTATTCCAGTTACATTAGAATTGGGCGGAAAGTCTCCGAATATTTTCTTTGAAGATATTATGGATGAAGATGATGCCTTTTTAGATAAAGCAGTAGAAGGCTTTGTATTATTCGCTCTTAACCAAGGTGAAGTATGTACATGCCCTTCCCGCGCATTAATTCAAGAATCCATTTACGATAAGTTTATGGAGCGTGTGTTACAACGTGTTGAATCAATTCAAGTTGGAAATCCACTTGATCCGAATACGATGATGGGTGCACAAGCTTCAAGCGAGCAAATGGAAAAAATTCTGTCTTACTTAGATATCGGTAAGCAGGAAGGTGCAGAATGTCTAATTGGAGGCGAGAAAAATAATGTAGGTGCAGGCTTTGAAAATGGCTACTACGTTAAACCAACTGTCTTCAAAGGTCATAACAAAATGCGCATTTTCCAAGAGGAAATTTTCGGACCAGTTGTTGCCGTAACAACATTTAAAACAAAAGAAGAGGCATTAGAAATTGCCAACGATACATTGTATGGATTAGGGTCAGGTATTTGGACACGTGATATGAATACAGCTTACCGCTTCGGTCGTGGTATTCAAGCAGGGCGTGTTTGGACAAACTGCTACCATGCATACCCGGCTCATGCGGCATTCGGCGGCTATAAAATGTCAGGCATCGGTCGTGAGACACATAAAATGATGCTATCTCATTACCAACAAACGAAAAACTTATTAGTGAGCTATAACGAAAATAAACTTGGTTTCTTCTAATCAGTAAGGAGGTGCTAACGCGTGGTAGAACGTGTATTAGCAACGGAAGAAGCGCTGGCACTAATCGAATTATTGAAGGAAAAACATGGACCGGTTATGTTTCATCAATCAGGTGGATGCTGTGATGGTTCCTCCCCGATGTGTTACCCTGACGGAGATTTACTATTAGGTGATCAAGATGTCTGCTTAGGTAAGGTAGGGGACACACCATTCTATATGCATAAAAACCAATATGATTATTGGAAGCATACACAAATTATTTTAGACGTAGTTGACGGCAGAGGCGGTATGTTCTCTCTTGAAGGCGTAGAAGGTAAACGTTTTTTAACAAGGTCTAGAGCGTTTTCCGCAGAAGAGCTAAAAGTGTTAGGTTTAATTGAATAATTTAATGACAGCGGCAAAAGTTTATTTGTCGCTGTTTTTTATGCTAATTTTTTTGGAAAAGAAGTTGTAGGTTTACGTTATTTGGGGAATTTCGCAATAATAAATAATGCTGTAATCGTTCTTGTAGGGTCTGGGTTAATAGTATTTTTCTGATTGTCCGCTCAATCATAAGATAGCCCCCATTCATCTTGGATACTATTAATTAAAGCATAAATACCTAATCATAAACATTAAATTATGTTTACTTTTTATGTTAATTATTACAAAGTGATTGAAATTTTTCGACAGAAATTTACGTAAAATGAGAAAAGGAGGGTGATGAAGATGGATATTGTTATAATTGAGAACCAATTTACATAAACGGTTAAGGCTGTATCGAAAATTGCAGGCTGGACTGTCGATTAAAAAATTATATTAGCTATTGCCAGCACATACGTCGCTTCGGGAAGTTTTTGATGCGAAAAAATATAGTAGAAGAAATAAAAAACAAACATCTATAGGTTAGCAAATATGATGGAGCAAGATGGTACGGAGCATCAAAGTAAATCAGGTTTAGTTTATGATGTTAAAGTTAAGCAAGGTTGGAGTGTAAAATAATTAAATATGAATAAATTATTATTGAATACTACAAATAACGAAGAATTAGAAAAACTACTACTCATAAATGTATTAGGTTTAATTGAGGCTTTAAAAAAAGATTTATTAACAATCGAAGAAACTGAAAAAGTTTTATTTAACCCTTATACTATGGATTTATTACAGTCTAAAGGAATTTCAAAAGAAATATTAGAAATTATTCATTTAGGCACTGAATTAGAAGATATAGTGAGTCTAATGTCTGAAAAATTATTTGAAAGTTTAAGCGAAATTGAACATAAAAGTATTGCTCAATTAGAACAAAGAAAAGCATATAAATTTCGAAATAAAGTTATTGAATCAATAAATTGATTTATTTGATTTGAAGTAGTAGTAGAAAGAGGTCAATTGGTACTTCTCTAGAGCAGCTCGTTTTATCATGCTAAACGAGCTGCTTTTTCTATACTGTGTTATACAAAGATTAATTTTCAAATGAATAAAGGTCAACTTCAGCAAATTATTGATTTGTATCATGAATTAAAGGGTATGAAATTGTTGAAGTGGCATCGAGAATTTGTTTTATTTATGGCCGTGCAAATCAATCTTTATGATTTGTCTAAAGGGCAACAATCACTGTCAATGGCGATCATGTCTTCTATGGAGTTACGCATTCAAGCACAACAAGCAGTGATGCTATCCACGCTTACTGCAGCAGCTGTAGCGTCAAATTCTAGCACTTCATGATAAACTAAAGGGGAACAGATTATTTCGGAGGTGTATTTGAAGATGAACGAAACGAAGCTTTGGATAAATGGGCAATGGCAAGCAGCAAAAGAAACTTATGAATTAACATCACCATACAATGGTGATGTTATTGCAAAGGTTGCAAAGGCATCTGTTGCAGATGTTGAGCAAGCAATAGAAGGTGCCCACGATGCCTTTCTTTCATTTAAAAAAACAACTGCCTACGAACGTGCCGAAATTTTATATAGAGTAGTCGACATTATGCGACGTCGAAAAGACGAATTGGCAGATATTTTAGCGCGAGAAGCGGGCAAGCCTATTTCAGCGGGTTTACCGGAAATCGAGCGCACCATCGCAACTTATCAGTTTGCAGCTGAAGGAGCCAAGCAGGTGAAAGGTGAGACGGTGCCGATGGATGCGGCACCAGGAGCTGGTGATCGTATAGGCTGGACAAAACGTGAGCCGTTAGGTGTTATTTCTGCAATTACACCATTTAATTTTCCATTTAATTTAGTTGCACATAAATTAGGTCCTGCCTTTGCGGTAGGTAATACAGTCGTGTTAAAGCCGGCAACACAAACACCACTTAGTGCCATTGTAATGGCGGAAATATTTAAGGAAGCTGGACTACCAGATGGCGTATTACAAATCGTTACAGGTAGTGGTGGCGAGTTAAGTGATACACTCGTGACACATCCATTGGTGAAAAAAGTAACCTTTACTGGAAGTGGTAAAGTTGGATTAGGCATTAAAGAAAAAGTAGGTTTGCGTAAAGTGACGTTAGAACTTGGCTCGAATGCTGCGGTTATTGTTGAGCCATCGACACCGATTGATAAAATTATAGCGCGTTGTGTTAGCGGAGCGTTTAGCTTTGCGGGCCAAGTGTGTATTTCATTACAACGTATTTATGTACATGCCTCCATTGTAGATGCCTTTACAAAAGCATTTGTAGAACAAACAGAGAAACTTGTAGTCGGTGATCCACTCGATAAAAATACAGATGTCAGTGCGATGATTAATCCAAATGAAGTAAGTCGTATTCGACAATGGATTGAGGAAGCACAAACGCAAGGTGCAGTGGTAGCTACGGGCGGAACCTTTACAGAACGTACGTTGACGCCAACAGTGATGACAAATGTGACGGCCGATATGAAAGTCGTTTGTCAGGAAACATTCGCGCCAATCGTGTCAATTGTTTCATATGAAACATTAGACGACGCCATTCGACTAGTGAATGAGTCGGAACTTGGCTTAAATGCAGGAATTTTTACGAATGTCTTACCAGATGCATTGCGTGCGGCAGATGAATTGCAAGCAGGTGCTGTTATTATTAATGATATACCAACTTTCCGTGTTGATAATATGCCTTATGGTGGCGTGAAAATGAGCGGCTATGGTCGAGAAGGTATTAAATGGGCAATCGAGGAAATGACGGATATGAAGTTTATTACGATGAAAAAATCTTTCTAAATTTGCAACAATGCTTTTTCTACGATACGATGACGAAAGAACATGACATGAAGGGGAGTTACAAGAACTATGACAACCAATGCTGTACCAATGAGCCAATCGCGTACGGTTCAGACGCGTCTCGTATTACCACCGGATACTAATAATCACAATTCCATTTTTGGCGGAAGAGTGTTAGCTTATATCGATGAAATTGCTGCCATTACAGCGATGAAGCATGCAAAAGGGCATGTTGTGACAGCTTCTATCGATTCAGTTGATTTTTTATCTGCTGCCCATGTAGGTGATATTCTTGAGATAGAAAGTATTGTGTCTTCCACTGGGCATTCATCTATGGAAGTGTATGTCCGTGTAATATCTCGTAACATTGAAACAGGGGAAGAAAAATTAACAACAGAATCGTTTGTAACGATGGTTGCAGTGGATGATGACGGGAAACCTAAGGCTGTTCCGGCTATTTTCCCAGAAACGGATGCAGAAAAACGGTTGTTTGAAACAGGTCCGGCTCGACGAGAGTTTCGTAAGCAAAAACGTGCTTTGGCACATTAAATACCAAAAGGAAATTGACACGATGGGGTCAATTTCCTTTTTCTTTGCCTTAAATATTTAATTCATTGACTACATTAATTAATGAGTCAGATGATGAGGAAACGAGTGTCGCTCCTTCTGATAACTCGGTAATTAATGTTGAAATGGCTGATATATCTCTAGCGGTATTGACATATTGCTGTTGAATGCCTGAAACAGCATCTGCAATATCATTGAATGATTTCGATAAGTTTGTTTGTGTTTCAACGCTATGCTGGATTTTTTGGTCCACATTGATAACTGAACTTGCCATTGTTGTAATATTACTTTCTGTTTCTTTGATTAAGTGTGAAACGTTTTGAACAGCATTTTTCGTTTCTTCTGCAAGCTTGCGAACTTCCTCTGCTACGACAGCAAAGCCTTTACCATGTTCCCCAGCACGAGCAGCTTCAATTGAAGCATTCAGTGCTAATAAATTCGTTTGGTCAGCGATGCCTGTGACAAGCCCGACAATTTCAGAAATTTTTTGTGATGACGTACGTAGCTCGTTCATCGTCACTTCAAGGCCATTAACGCTTTGCAAAATAACGTGTATTAATTCATTTTGCTCTTGTAATTGCTGTTGCCCACGTTTCGATTTGTCCTGTGTATCTGCAACAAAGTTCAAACCTTGTTTAGTTGCTACTGCAATATCATCCGTTTGAGAAGAGATGACTAATAGAGAAGCGGCAGTTTCCTCGCTTATGGCATTTAACTCTTCTGCTGTACTTTGAATGGTTGTCACAAGTGCATGTTTTGTTTGATCAGCAAGGTGGCGAATGCGATCTTCTTCTTTTTCATAAGCCTCAATAACAAGCTGCTGTTCAAAGTTAATGATTTTGCAGAAGGCATTGATGGCACGTATCGCATCGTGTTTGGAAATATCTAAATCATTCGCAAAGCGTGTAAAAGTCGACGTTAATGATTGGAATGAAGCGATATACCATTTGGATTGCAGGCCGATTCGAACATGGGTCTCTGCAATGGCTTTTCTTTCTTTAATGTATGCGTCATTAATATGACTCTCAAAAATATCACTTAAATGCTTATGTAAAGTCACTTTTAAACGATCAATTTGTGATGTTCTGTTAATAATGTCTAATAAATTTTGACTTAAGCTAATAGCTGCATAAAATTGATCGACCATTTCAGGAATAACATTTTTAACTAAAGGTTGCAATTGTTTAATGATAGCTAAATCTTCAGTTGTTAAGTCTAATAACTGTAATTGTTTTTCAAGCTTTGGATAATTAGAAACATCTAATTGTACGTGTTGTGTAAATTGTTCGGGTGTTAATGTAATTGAATAACCATTCTTCTTCGTAAACCAACTCATTGTTGTCTGCTCCATTCTTTATAAATCCATAATAATGATTGTAATTGAAGACCGCTTTGTGAATATTTTGTTAGGTTTGTAAATTTGGTGAATATATGGTATCTAGTCTATTCTACTATTTTTCGCGGGATATTTGGTTAAAAATTTCAGATATTTCTATATTTTTTTATTTGAAACGCAAATGGTCGTCTATAGTGTGTGTCCTAGCATTTTCTTTTAAAGAAATAGAGCGATTTGAATTTCATTTAGGAAACCTGTAAAATACGAACTGTTTAGTTTTACAAAAATATGTAGGTGAGAGAAAAATAGTATTGAGGAGGTATTGCATGGAAAAGAAGCGCTTTAAGTTTGTCATTCCTGTAATGGTGATTGTGGCAATTGGTTCTGTTTATATGTTAACTAATTATTACGCAGATGTACCTGACCTAAACCAATTATTAATCACAATTTGTGCAACACTTGTATCAGGTGTACTCGCATACTTTTTATTCCCGCAACAAGGTGACAATAAAGTGGATGATCGAGGTCCCTATTAAGAACATCAACTAGTTAAAAATCCGCGTTTCGCCTTCCTTGCGCAAAGCACGAGTCACAATATTAGACTCTCGTGCCTCATTTGCCCTCGGAACGTTTGCGCGGATTTTCTTTCGTTTAAATAAGCAGTTATATTACGGTTTAAATAATTTGAACCAGCCTCTTGATTTAAATAGTGCTAGCATAAATAATACAAGCAATAGCATAATACCGAGCACGATAAAATAGCTGTAGCGGCCATGGAGCTCGGGCATATTATCAAAATTCATGCCGTACACACCAGCAATAAATGTTAAAGGAATAAATATTGTAGAAACAATCGTTAACATCATCATGATGCCATTCATACGGCTAGAGGTCATGGCCATATAGCTATCACGCATATCAGCTGTCAGCTCACGATTAGATTCGACTATTTCAGTGAGCTTGGCTAAATGGTCGTGTATATCACCAAAATAAGCTCTTTCTGATTTTTTTAGTGCAAAGCGGTATGAGCTAAGTATCCGATATAGGAGATCGCGCATCGGTAAAATCGTACGCCGTAAATGGAGCAAATCGCTACGAAATTCAAAAACTTTTTGCATGGCATTTACGTTATTTTGGTAAGTTAGTTCATCTTCCAATGCATTCAAATGATCCTCAATTTTATAGACAAGTGGGAAATAACTATCCACGATTTGGTCTATCGTTTGATAGGTTAGGAATACGGTCCCACGTTCCCAATATTTTGGGTGCTCTTCTAAAAGCTTTTTTACTTTATCAATTTCAGGTGTTTCATTTTTATGAAACGTCACAATAAAATCATCAGCAAGAAAAATGTTTAATTCCTCTGCTATTAACGTTTCCTCATTGAATTTATGAATAACGAAGAAATGATAATCATCGTAAAAATCGAGTTTTGGTCGTTGTAAACGCATTAAGCAATCTTCAATCGCCAGTGGATGGAAGTGAAAAAATGTATCGAGCAGTAGCTCTTCTTTTGTTGTGGGGCAACTAAAATCTACCCAATACCATTCATATTGATTGTGCTTAATGTCTTCAAGTGGGAAGTCCTTGATTAATTGTTGATCTTTCGTCATGGCCATCGTGCGAATCACGGCATTCACCTCAAATCTGTTTTATCGCATGTTTAAGTTAGCACGGCGTCTCAGGAGACATTTTAACGGAAAGATCATTACGAATGTCTTACCTTATGCTTTATAGCATACCCAACCAGCAAAAAGTGTCGTAGCAAAAAACCTCGATGGTTGTGTAAAGCCTGCCTGTTGTAAAAGTGCAACAATATCCTCTTCACCCATAAATGATAGCGAGCGGATGGACTGCTCCATGTTGGCTAAATCAGCAGCTGAAATTTTTGTATGTTGTCGCCAATAGGCGCGCCATAGGTCAAATTGAAGCTCGGTTTCAACAGAGTTTAGTTGTCCGTATTTAGAGACAAGAACAAATGGTGCTCCTGTTTTTAAATGGCTTGCAATGCCTTGCAATGTAGCAAGTTTCTCCTCATAGGATTCGATAAAATGAAGAACGAGTATACAGCTAGCTGCATCAAACTTTTTTGTAGGTATCGATGCAGTTAGTATGGTTCCTTGTAGTAAAGATATATCATTAGTTAATGGTTGAAGGCGATTTTCCGCAATTTCCAACATAGCTTCAGATGGATCGATACCGACAAACGACCAATGAGGACGTTGTTCAGCTAACTGTAATATTTCATTACCGCTGCCTGAGCCAACAACTAACAAACTAGCATTCTCATGTAATGCAGCTTGATAAAAAGTTTTCGTTAGACGAAGCAGGGCATCATAACTTGGCAAAGTGCGCCGAATGCCCTTCTCATATTCATTAGCAAGCGTGCTATTAAATTCCATACTGTATCACGTACCTTTCAAATAAATTTTTAAAAAGCAGAAACATTTGAAACTATTTAGCGTATAGTTCCGTAAATAGGAGTATAACTAATAAAGACACACTGCAAAGGAAGGTTCATAATATATGGATACAAAATGGTCTAAGGTAATCATACATGCCAGCGCGTTTTTTGCGCCATTTTTAGTGCCGATTTTATTTTTCCTCATTAGTTCAGATGAAGAAGTAAAAAGCATTTCGGTGCAAGCTTTATTGTTCCAAATCGTGATGGGCATATTGATTGTAATTGCTGGTATTTTCTCTTTATTATTAATCGGTTTACCATTCTTACTAATATTCATCGCTATGGTATACATCGTACCAATTATCGGAATCGTGAAGGCTTTTTCAGACATACCATGGCGCTACCCAATTGTTGGTCGCTGGGTATAATTTTTAATGACGCAAGTCTATGCTAACAGCATATGCTTGCGTTTTTTCTATAGGCAAAAAGGGTACATTATAGGCATGAACCACATTTAGCTTAATTGGCTGCCATATGCTAATAACTAATTCCCTTTTTTCTTCAATCTACGCACAGGCGATACCAACGATTTTCAGTGGGTAAAATGGCTAAAGATTTTGCTTTACACAAATCGGTGTGCGAAATAATTGCAATTATTTTCAAGCGTTTTGTATAATATACTCAAAGATAGTCAAAGATAGTCAAAGTCAGTGAGGTAAGCGAGGTGTATTCCTAAAGTGCGTAATATTTCAGACATCATAGAAGGCTACTTAAAGCAAGTACTTGAATTAGGTGGAGAAGGGCATATTGAAATTAAACGTAGCGAAATCGCCGATAAATTTCAATGTGTGCCCTCACAAATAAATTATGTAATTAACACAAGATTTACAGCCGAGCGAGGTTACCTTGTTGAAAGTAAACGAGGTGGTGGTGGGTACATTCGAATTTTACGTGTCCGTGCAAACTCACAAATTGATTTGATCGATGATGTGCTCCTGCAAATTGAAGGTGGAGCCTCACAAACGGTTGCAGAGGGTGTTGTCTATCGTTTAATTGATGAGCAGGTTATTTCAAAGCGAGAAGCGAAATTAATGTTAGCAGCGGTTGACCGTTCGACCTTAGATTTACAATTACCTTTGCGGGATAGCATTCGCGCGAAAATTTTGCGAGCGATGTTAACAACCATTAAATATGAAAAGCAAAAATAAAGAGGTGATGGAAATGATTTGCGAACATTGCAAACAGCGCAATGCGACAGTAACTGTGACACAAGTTCAAAATGGGCAAAAGGTGGAGCACCATTATTGCGATGTCTGTGCCTCACAGTTCCATCCGTTCCATGCAGAGTTTAAACAAGAGCCTGTATCGATTCAACAATTATTATCCAATTGGTTTGGCTCACCTACATGGCAAAAAGTTGGAGAGAAACAGCAAGCGCCACCTCAGCAACAAACATGTCCACAATGTGGATTTACGTATAAACGATTTTTAAAAGAAGGTAAATTTGGCTGTACCGGTTGTTATGATACGTTTAGCGAGCATTTGCCAAAGCTGTTTAATCGTATTCAAGCGGGACCGCAACATATAGGTAAAATGCCTGGTGCCCGCAACAATGTTTTTGTTATTAAAAAACAAATTGAAGATATCCGGAAGCGTATGAAAGCCGCAGTGGACGATGAGCAATTTGAGGAAGCAGCGAAACTTCGTGATGAAGCAAAGGAACTTGAACAACAGCTACAATTCGAAGGTGGTGATGTGTCATGATGATTGAATCGTTTTTAGCGCGTGCTACACCTACATGGATGGAGATGGAGGATGATTATTCAGATATTGTCATTAGTACACGCATTCGCCTTGCTCGAAACTTAGATGGTTACCGTTTCCCTTTAGTTTTCTCAGAAGATGAAGCATTACAAGTTGAGCAAGCTGTCACCCATGCCATACAGGATAGTACGAAGTTGCAAGAAAAATATTCTTATTTTTCCATAAAAGATTTAACACCGTTACAACGTCAAATATTAGTAGAAAAACATTTAATTAGTCCGCAGCTGGCTAAAAAAGAGCAAGTTGGCTCCATGCTGCTGTCTGAAGATGAATCGATTTGCATTATGGTGAACGAAGAAGACCATTTACGCATTCAATGTATGACAGCGAGTTTTCAACTTCAAAAGGCTTACGAGCAGGCGAATCATATTGATCGTGCCTTAGAAGGAGCTTTGCCATACGCATTTCGCGATAATTTTGGCTATTTAACAAGTTGTCCAACCAATATTGGTACTGGATTGCGTGCTTCTGTTATGATGCACCTTCCCGCACTAACGCTGACAGGCCAGATGAATCAAATCATTAATGCCATGACGCGTTTGGGTATGACCGTTAGGGGTATATACGGTGAAGGTAGTGAAAATTTAGGGAATATTTATCAAGTATCGAATCAGATTACATTAGGGAAAACAGAAGAAGATATTTTAGCTGATATTCAAAGTGTAGCTGAAAAAATTATTCAAAAAGAACGTCAGGCGAGAAGCAAGCTACTGGAAAAAGCACAACTTGCTTTAGAAGATCGTGTGTATAGAGCTTTAGGTACATTAACACATGCTCGCATTTTAACAAGTGATGAAGCTGCTACTTGCCTATCGAATGTCCGTTTAGGGGTAGATTTACAGTTGATTCATAATATTAAAGCAACCACTTTAAACGAGTGTGTTGTCAGCATGCAACCAGGATTTTTACAACACTATGCAGGAGAGGTTTTACCACCTGCTGAGCGAGACAGAGTACGAGCAAAAATGCTGCGTGAGGCATTATTTTTAGAAACGATGAGTAAGCCTATTATAGGGGGAAAAGGAGAGGATTCATATGATGTTTAATCGTTTTACACAACGCGCACAAAAAGTATTACAGCTTGCACAGGAAGAGGCAATTCGTTGGAAGCACGAATCAATAGGAACAGAGCACATTCTTTTAGGGCTTATTCGTGAAGGTGGTGGTATAGCTGCGAAAGCATTAGAAGCCATCGATATTAGCCCTCAAATGATTGAAGCAGGTATTGAAGAGTTAGTCGGTAAAGGAACAGAGGATGTAGGGCCAATCGTTCACTACACACCTCGCGCCAAAAAAGTAATTGAACTATCGGTTGATGAGTCACGCAAATTAGGCCATTCCTATATTGGCACGGAACATTTATTATTAGCGCTTATTCGTGAAGGTGAAGGAGTTGCCGCTCGCGTACTAAATAATGCAGGTGTCGGCTTAAATAAAGCCCGTCAGCAAGTATTACTGCTGTTAGGCAATAATGATAATGCACAGTCTGGACAACAGGCAACACAGGCTGCGAACACACCAACTTTAGATAGCTTAGCGCGCGATTTAACACAAATTGCCCGCGAAGGTTCATTAGACCCTGTTATTGGTCGAAGTAAAGAAATTACACGCGTTATTGAAGTACTATCACGTCGTACAAAAAATAACCCTGTGCTTATTGGTGAGCCAGGTGTAGGTAAAACAGCCATCGCTGAAGGTTTAGCACAACAAATTATTAATAATGAAGTGCCAGAAATTTTACGCGACAAACGTGTAATGACGCTAGATATGGGGACAGTTGTTGCCGGCACAAAATACCGTGGTGAATTTGAGGACCGTTTGAAAAAAGTAATGGATGAAATTCGTCAAGCAGGCAATGTTATTTTATTCATTGATGAATTGCATACATTAATCGGTGCAGGTGGAGCAGAAGGTGCTATTGATGCTTCAAATATTTTAAAACCGTCTTTAGCACGTGGTGAATTGCAATGTATTGGTGCCACAACATTAGATGAATATCGCAAGTACATTGAAAAAGATGCCGCTTTAGAGCGCCGCTTCCAACCAATCCAAGTGGATGAGCCAACGGTTGAAGAAGCAATTCAAATTATTCATGGCTTACGCGATCGCTATGAGGCACATCACCGTGTGAAAATTACAGATGAAGCAATTGAAGCAGCTGCAAAAATGGGTGACCGTTATATTTCAGATCGCTTCTTACCGGATAAAGCCATAGATTTAATCGATGAAGCGGGTTCAAAAGTACGCTTACGTTCATTCGCAGTGCCACCAAATTTAAAGGCGCTAGAAGATAAGCTTGAAAATGTACGCTCTGAGAAAAATGCAGCGGTATCTGGTCAGGAATTTGAAAAAGCTGCATCATTAAGAGATACAGAGCAAAAGCTAAAAGACGAAATTGAAACAACACGTAAAACATGGAAAGAAGAACAAGGCAAAGCCGAATCAAAAGTTACAGTAGATGATGTGGCAGCTGTTGTTTCTATGTGGACGGGAATTCCGGTAGCGAAAATTGCTCATGAAGAATCAGCGAAACTATTACATCTTGAAGAAGAATTACACAAGCGAGTTGTTGGGCAAGGCGAAGCGGTCGAAGCGATTTCACGTGCGATTCGACGCGCAAGAGCGGGCTTAAAAGATCCTAAGCGACCAATTGGTTCATTTATTTTCCTAGGTCCTACTGGGGTCGGTAAAACAGAACTTGCCAGAGCGCTAGCGGAAGTAATGTTCGGTGATGAAGATGCGATGATTCGCGTAGATATGTCCGAATATATGGAAAAACATTCAACTTCACGTTTAGTCGGTTCACCTCCAGGCTATGTAGGCTTTGATGATGGTGGTCAGCTAACGGAAAAAGTACGACGTAAACCATATTCGGTTGTGTTACTTGATGAAATTGAAAAAGCACATCCAGACGTTTTCAATATTCTACTGCAAGTACTTGAAGATGGTCGTTTAACAGATTCTAAAGGTCGTGTCGTTGATTTCCGTAATACGGTTGTGATTATGACTTCAAACGTTGGTGCAGATGCGCTAAAATATCAAAAAAATCTTGGCTTCAGCTTAGGAAGCTCCGAGTCGAAGCATAAAGATATGAAGGGCACAATGCTAGAAGAACTGAAAAAAGCATTCCGTCCTGAATTCCTCAACCGTATCGACGAAATGATTGTGTTCCATTCTTTAGAAAAAGAACACTTAAAAGAAATCATTTCGATGATGGCGAATACGTTAACAAAACGTCTACAGGAACAAGATATTACGTTAGAGTTAACAGATGCGGCACTGAATAAAATTGCAGAGGAAGGCTATGATCCTCAATATGGTGCCCGTCCACTGCGTCGTGCATTGCAAAAACAAGTGGAAGACCGTTTATCGGAAGAACTACTAAAAGGCAATGTCGAAAAAGGAAACCAAGTCGTAATTGATTATGTTGATGAAGACTTTGTTGTGAAGAAAAAAGAAGGCGTTTCGATTTCTAAATAAGCAATTCACAAGAAGACAGCGAGGCCTATAGTGCCAAGCTGTCTTTTTTTATGTAAAATGAATATAAGAACAAATATTCGAGGTGGTACGATGGCGAAGAAAAAAACTAAATTTGTCTGTACAGGTTGTGGCTATGAATCTGCAAAGTGGATGGGGCGCTGTCCAGGATGTGGTGAGTGGAATAAAATGGTTGAGGAAGTGGAGGTCGTAGCAAAAGGGCCACGTGGAGCTTTCCAACATTCAGCAACAGTAACGCAAAAGGCGATACCGATTATCCAAGTAGAGGCAGCGGAGGAGTCTCGTGTAGCAACGGAAATGGGCGAACTCAATCGTGTGTTAGGTGGCGGTATCGTCCCAGGTTCACTAGTTTTAATTGGTGGTGATCCGGGGATTGGGAAATCCACGTTATTATTACAAGTATCTGCATTGCTTTCGAATAAAGGACATCGTGTGCTCTACATTTCTGGTGAGGAGTCTATTCGCCAAACGAAGCTACGTGCAGAACGTTTAGGTGTAATCTCACAAGAGCTTTATATTTATTCGGAAACGAATTTAGAGTTATTAAACCAAACGATTGATGATGTCCAACCGAAGTTTGTGATTGTCGATTCTATTCAAACGGTGTTTCATCCAGAGGTGACGAGTGCACCTGGTAGCGTGTCGCAAGTACGTGAATGTACAGCGGAGCTTATGCGAATTGCCAAGACGAAGGGCATTGCTATTTTCTTAGTTGGACATGTGACGAAGGAAGGGCAAATTGCGGGGCCACGTATTTTAGAGCATATGGTGGATACAGTGCTGTATTTCGAAGGAGAACGACATCACAACCATCGAATTTTACGAAGTCAGAAAAACCGCTTTGGCTCTACAAATGAAATTGCTATCTTTGAAATGCTTCAGGGAGGCTTAAAGGAAGTTTTGAATCCGTCAGAGTTGTTTTTACAGGAACGTTCCCAAGGTGCTGCAGGTTCGACGATTGTAGCATCGATGGAGGGGACGAGACCGATTTTAGTAGAAATTCAATCGCTCGTAACGCCAACAAGCTTTAATTATCCAAAACGGATGGCAACTGGCGTGGACCAAAATCGAGTGCAATTGCTAATGGCAGTGCTGGAAAAGCGAATGGGCCTCATGCTACAAGCACAAGATGCATATATTAAAGTTGCTGGTGGTGTAAAGCTTGATGAGCCTGCAATTGACCTAGCGGTGTTGACAAGTATCGTATCGAGCTTTAAGGATCAGGCAGTGCGTGCTACCGATTGCTTTATTGGCGAAGTAGGTTTAACAGGTGAGGTTCGTCGTGTAACACGCATTGAGCAACGTGTGATTGAGGCGGCAAAGCTAGGCTTTAAGCGAGCGTTTATTCCTGCTTCAAATATTGGCGGCTGGGATTTCCCGCAAGGTATTGAAATTGTCGGTGTGGAAACAATTAAGGATGCATTGAATGCTTGTTTTAGAGAGTTGTAATGATGAGAAAGGCATAGCGTAGAAAACGCTCGGTCATTACCTATAGCGAGTAATGTTTTATGAAAAAAGTGCATGTTGGGCGATTTCCTAACATGCATTTTTACTCATTGTGCTGTGCACAAAAATTGCTTGAAATTGGATAACATTTTTTGCGGGAATTACGAATCTCTTAAGGCTTCTAGAACGTCACATAAACTGCAAGAAAAATAATAATGTTTTGATGGGCTGAAAAAAGATTTTCTACCGCAAAATATGTATAATCGAAAATAAGAATTGGAGGTGACAGTATGAAAAAATTTATTCAAATTGCTTTTTTACTGATTGGGGGAGCTTTAGGCCTGGTTTTCTTACCGCCATTATACGAATTGCTTCATTTATCATCTAATCCTTGGCTTGATAATCCTTATGTATCAGTTGCTTTAGGGGCGCTTTTACTATTTACATTATCATTTGCATTTTCCGACTATTTCGTTCGGCTTATAGGCTGGATGGAAGAGATGTTATTTAAAGTACCTGTTGGAGATTTATTATTTGGTACGCTAGGGCTAATTGTAGGACTTATCGTAGCCTATTTCCTAGGCTTTGCGATTGATAGCGTTCAGATTCGCGGTATTACAGAAGTGATTCCGATTATCCTGTCGTTTGTATTTGGCTATTTGGGATTCCGTGTCGGCTTTAAAAAGCGTGATGAGTTACTACAGTTATTTACCTTGCGCGGCCATAATGCCAAGAAAAAAGCCCTTGAAGGTATCGATGTACCTGAAATTCGTGGCAGTTATAAATTGCTAGATACGAGCGTCATTATCGATGGGCGTATTGCGGATATTTCGGAAACAGGCTTTATCGAAGGTGTCTTAGTCGTGCCACAATTTGTACTGACAGAGCTACAACATATTGCGGATTCTTCAGATACATTAAAACGTACAAGAGGTCGTCGTGGTTTGGATATCTTAAAAAAACTACAAGATGAACGTATGACAAAAGTAGAGATTACCGACGAGGATTTTGAGGATGTGCAAGAAGTCGATTTAAAACTTGTGCGACTAGCTAAGAAGATGGGCAACGATACACAAATTGTAACGAATGATTTCAATTTGAACAAAGTATGTGAGCTACACCAAGTGCAAGTGCTAAATATCAATGATTTGGCAAATGCGGTGAAGCCGGTTGTTATTCCTGGTGAGGATATGCAGGTTGTCGTCATTAAAGATGGTAAAGAGCATAACCAAGGTGTCGCTTATTTGGATGATGGTACGATGATAGTTGTAGAAGGCGGCCGCAGTTATATAGGACAGGCTATTACAGTAACTGTAACGAGCGTTCTCCAAACATCAGCAGGGCGTATGATTTTTGCCAAGCCAAAGGATGATTAGGAAGTGGGAAATGTGCAGTATGAAGTAGTGCTTCCAGCAGCAGGTAGCGGGAAGCGAATGGGAGCAGGACAAAATAAATTATTTTTAGAGCTTTTAGGGAAACCGATTTTAATACACACATTGGAAGTATTTGAGCAAGATCGAAACTGCACAGGTATTTGGCTAGCAGTAAAGCCCGAGGAGCGAGCACTTATTCAGGAAATGCTCGTAAACTATGGCATTTCAAAGGTCAAAGGTTTGCCTGACGGCGGAGCGGAGCGACAACATTCTGTCCACTCTTGCATGAAGGAAATGGAGCAAGTTGATATCGTCTTAGTACATGATGCTGCTCGTCCGTTTATTACGCACGATATTATTGCAAACCTTGTGCAAAGTGCAAATGACTTTGGTGCTGCAATTGCTGGGGTTCGTGCAAAAGATACGATGAAAAAAGTGCGTGATGGTATTATCGAAGAAACTGTAGATCGTGAAAGTCTATGGATGATTCAAACGCCACAAGCTTTTCGTTTTGATTTAATTGTAGAAGCGGAAGATGTTGCCGAGAAGGTAGGTTTCCTCGGCACTGATGAGGCGATGCTAGTTGAGCGTCTTGGTTATGCGGTGCATATTGTCGAAAGCACCTATGAAAATGTAAAGATGACCACTAAGGAAGATTTACTTTTTGGTGAGGCTATTTTACGTCGACGTGTAACAGAAACTTTTTAAAAATAACGTTGAAATCTCATCAGTTCCAAGTAGCTGATGGGATTTTTTTTATCGATAATGAACAAACTAATAATGCTTTCAGTTGCTAGTTATGTCCAACTTAGAGGATACAGACAGCTCAATTTCCTAGGAAATATGGTAAACTGTCTATAAATAGAAAATCATAAAGGCAGGTGAATGCTGTTACAAACATCTTTGTTGTAACGGCAGTATTGTATGTTTCGAGTAGGACAAGGTTTTGACGTACATGCATTTGAAGAAGGGCGTCCACTTATTATTGGTGGTATTACCATTCCCCATGAAAAAGGCTTAGTAGGGCATTCGGATGCGGATGTATTGTTACACACTGTAACAGATGCGGCACTTGGGGCAATTGGTGAAGGTGATATTGGTCGCCATTTTCCTGATACAGATCCTGAATGGAAAGATGCCGATTCAGCAAAGTTACTAGAGTATATTTGGAAAATGGTTGAGGACAAAGGCTATGTGCTAGGCAATGTAGACTGCACGATTATGGCGCAACGTCCTAAAATGGCGCCTTATATTGAACAAATGAGAAATCGTATTGCAACGTTATTGCATGCAGATCCTTCACAAGTAAATGTCAAAGCGACAACTACTGAAAGACTGGGCTTTACTGGCCGTGAAGAAGGCATTGCATCGATGGCGACGATTTTATTGATAAAAAAATAAAAAAATGGCGCGTGCCCAATTCCTAAGCACGCGCTACTTTTATTTCCTATACTACAGTGGTAAAATGAACAATTAAAAAGGTCGGAATTATTTTCAGACGAACATTTTAGGAGGCATTTAATTATGACGAAAGAAGTTCGCGTTCGTTACGCGCCATCACCAACTGGATTCTTACATATTGGCGGTGCACGTACAGCGTTATTCAACTATTTATATGCAAAACATCATAACGGTAAATTCATCGTGCGTATTGAAGATACGGATATTGAGCGTAATGTAGAAGGTGGAGAAGCGTCTCAGCTAGATAACTTAAAATGGTTAGGTATCGACTATGACGAATCAATCGATATTGGTGGTCCGTATGCGCCTTATCGTCAAATGGAGCGCCTTGATATTTATAAAGAACATGCTGAAAAGTTATTACAACAAGGTACAGCGTATAAATGTTTCTGTTCTTCAGAAAAATTAGAGGCATCACGTGAAGAACAAAAAGCTCGCGGCGTTGCAGCACCTACTTACGATGGAACTTGCCGTCATTTATCAGCTGAAGAAGTAGCAGCTAAAGAAGCGGCTGGCGAACAATATACAATTCGTATGCGTGTACCTGAAAACGTAACGTATGAGTTTGAAGATTTAGTGCGTGGACAAGTATCGTTCGAATCAAAAGATGTGGGCGATTGGGTACTTGTAAAAGCGAATGGTATTCCAACATACAACTATGCCGTTGTATTAGACGATCACTTTATGGAAATTTCACACGTATTCCGTGGTGAAGAGCATTTATCAAACACACCAAAACAAATGATGATTTTTGATGCATTTGGCTGGGAATATCCGCGCTTTGGGCATATGACATTAATCATTAACGAAAACCGTAAAAAGCTATCAAAACGTGATGAGTCCATTATTCAATTCGTAACACAATATAAAGACCTTGGATACTTACCGGAAGCGATGTTCAATTTCTTCGCTTTACTAGGTTGGTCTCCAGAAGGGGAAGAAGAGATTTTCTCTAAAGAGGAATTTATTAAAATCTTTGATGAGAAACGTTTATCGAAATCACCATCTATGTTTGATAAGCAAAAACTTACATGGATGAATAATCAATACATCAAAAAACTATCGTTAGACGAAGTAGTGGCATTATCTTTACCACACTTACAAAAAGCGGGCTTATTACCGCAAGAGCTAACAGCAGAAGAGCTTGCTTGGGCAACAGATTTAATCGCACTTTATCATGAGCAAATGAGCTTTGGTGCTGAAATTGTGGAACTATCTCGCCTATTCTTTAACGATCATCTTGAATATGATGAAGAAGCAAAAGCAGTTCTAGCTGGTGAGCAAGTACCAGAAGTAATGGCTGCATTTAAAGCACAGCTTGAAAATTTAGCAGAATTTACGCCTGAAACGGTGAAAGCGGCTATCAAAGCTGTACAAAAAGAAACGGGGCATAAAGGTAAAAATTTATTCATGCCAATCCGTGTTGTCACGACAGGTGAAACGCATGGTCCAGAGTTACCGAATGCAATTTGTTTAATTGGTAAAGAGAAAACAATTGACCGTGTAGAAAAATTCGCAAAATAATAGAAATTTATTGACAAACAGTTTCATCGATGTAAAATGAATGTACATTGAGAAAGCGTTGATAAGGAGAAGTACGTAGCGCATGCTCTAAAGAGAGGACCATCACCGGCTGAAAGTGGTCTGAGCCAAGGCAAAACCGAAATGCACCTTTGAGCGTAAAGCTGAACATTGAGTAGGCTTTATCGGTTCGTTCCCGTTATAGGACGTCCAAAGTGGAAGGCTTATGCTTTCAATCAGAGTGGAACCGCGCAAATTTCAGCGTCTCTGTCATTCCTTTATGGAGTGATGGGGGCGCTTTTTATTTTTTTATGGCTATTCAAGTATTACATGTAAGAGAGCAATCATTACTAGTAACAATAGGTTTTAAAGTGATTTTTGCGCGAGGTTATGATCGGTAATTACAACACACATAGTATCGAAAAGGGGGAATTTTGATGTTTAAAAGAATGAAGGAAGATGTAGAGACAATTTTTGAAAATGATCCAGCGGCACGCAGTGTACTTGAAGTTGTGTTAACATATTCAGGTCTGCATGCTACATGGGCGCATCGTATTGCGCATTGGTTTTTTAAAAGACGTTTTTATTTTATCGCACGCGTCATTTCACAAGTGAGTCGCTTCTTCACAGGAATTGAAATACACCCTGGTGCTAAAATTGGTCGCCGCTTCTTCATTGACCATGGTATGGGCGTTGTTATAGGGGAAACATGTGAGATTGGTGATAATGTAACACTATATCAAGGTGTGACACTTGGGGGTACAGGGAAAGAAAAAGGCAAGCGCCATCCGACATTACAAGATAATGTATTAGTTGCCACTGGAGCAAAAGTATTAGGTTCTATTACAATTGGTGAGAATAGTAAAATCGGTGCGGGATCAGTCGTGTTAAAAGAAGTACCACCAAACGCAACGGTTGTAGGTATTCCAGGTAAAGTAGTGATGAAAGATGGTGTTCGTTTAGAGAAAAAACTAGACCATCAAAATATTCCTGACCCTGTAGAGGAACGCTGTCAAGGTTTCGAAAAGCAAATAGCAGCATTGCAAGAAGAAATCGGACGTTTACAAAAGGAGAGAGAAAGACAATGAGTATTCAAATTTTCAACTCATTAACAAGACAAAAAGAAACATTCGTACCGCTAGAAGAAGGAAAAGTTAAAATGTATGTTTGCGGTCCGACGGTTTATAACTATATTCATATCGGCAATTCACGTCCTGTCATTGTTTATGATACGGTCCGACGATATTTTCAATATAAAGGCTATGATGTGAAATTTGTCTCAAATTTTACGGATGTGGACGATAAAATTATTAAAGCAGCCAACGAGCTTGGTGAAGAAGTGCATGAGCTGACAGATCGTTTTATCGCCGCTTATTTTGAAGATGTCACAGCATTAGGATGCAAAAAGGCAGACGTACACCCTCGCGTAACAGATCATATGGATGACATTATTGAATTTATTAAAGTGTTAATCGATAAAGGGTATGCCTATGAATCTGCTGGCGATGTTTACTACCGCACACGAAAATTTAATGGCTACGGTAAACTTTCGCATCAATCAGTCGATGATTTGAAAATTGGTGCACGTATCGAAGCGGGTGAGAAAAAAGATGATGCATTAGACTTTGCATTATGGAAAGCGGCTAAACCAGGTGAAATCTATTGGGAAAGTCCTTGGGGCAACGGACGTCCAGGATGGCATATTGAATGCTCGGTTATGGCGCGTGAGCATTTAGGTGATACAATTGATATACATGCAGGTGGTCAAGATTTAACATTCCCGCACCATGAAAATGAAATTGCGCAATCAGAAGCACATAACGATAAAACGTTTGCGCGCTACTGGATGCATAATGGATATATTAATATAGATAATGAAAAAATGTCTAAATCCCTTGGTAACTTTGTGCTCGTGAACGATATACGTAAACAAATCGATCCGCAAATTTTACGTTTCTTTATGTTATCTGTTCATTATCGTCACCCAATTAACTTTGCGAAAGATTTAGTGGATGCTGCCGCTACTGGTTTGGAGCGTATTCGTACTTCATACAATAACGTTAAATATCGCTTATCCGCTACGACAAGTCTTGGTGATTGCTCAGAGGAATGGCTCCGTCAAATTGCTGCACAAAAAACGCAATTTGAAGAAGCAATGAATGATGATTTTAATACAGCAAATGCTATATCAGTATTATTTGAAATAGCACGTATTGCTAATATTTACTTAAATGAAACGAATACGGATGAGAAAGTATTATTAACTTTTGTTGAAACTTTTGAGGTGTTAGGTGACGTCTTAGGTATTGAATTCGCAAAAGAAGCGGAACTACTAGACGAAGAAATCGAAGCACTTTTACAGGAACGCGTAGAAGCACGTAAAAATCGTGACTTTGCTCGCTCAGATGAAATTCGTGACCATTTACAAGCGCAAGGTATCATTTTAGAAGATACACGCCAAGGGACAAGATGGAAACGAGGGTAAGAAACTTGGATAAACTCCGAAATGAAGATGTTAAGCAATTAAATGCATTAGCGCTCGCATATATGGGAGATGCGGTTTTAGAACAAAAAGTCCGCGAATATTTATTGCGTAGCGGTCGTGTAAAGCCGAATACACTCCATAGAGAAGCAACGCGTTATGTATCCGCAAAAGCACAGTCTACGATTGTACATCGCATGATGGATGAAAACTTTTTAACAGAGCAGGAATTGGCCGTGTTCCGCCGAGGACGTAATGCCAAGTCTGGCTCTGTTCCGAAAAATACAGATGTCCAAACATACCGGAATAGCTCGGGCTTTGAGGCGGTTCTTGGAAGTTTGTACTTACTAGGTGAATTAGAACGCGTTTATGCCATCATTGCATACGCTATTCAAATAATCGAGGAATTAAAAGGAGTGTCAAAATAATGGCAGAACAAAATGGTGAAATTATTGCCGGTAAAAACCCAGTGTTAGAAGCACTTCGTTCAGGCCGCGATATGAATAAAGTATGGATAGCAGAAGGTGTAAAGAAATCAGGAGTCAATGAGCTGCTTGATTTAGCGCGTGAACGTGGCATCATTGTGCAATTTGTACCGAAAAAAAAGGTCGATCAATTATCGGATGCTAATCATCAAGGGATTGTTGCCTCTGTTGCAGCCTATAGCTATGCGGAGTTAGATGATTTATTTGCAGCGGCGCAAAAAAAGCAAGAAGATCCGTTTTTCTTAATTTTAGATGAGTTAGAAGACCCGCATAATTTAGGCTCTATTATGCGAACAGCAGATGCCATTGGCGTACATGGTATTATTATTCCAAAGCGTCGCTCAGTAAGTTTGACGGCAGTGGTGGCGAAAGCTTCAACAGGCGCGATTGAGCATGTACCTGTTGTACGTGTTAACAATCTTGCTCAAACAGTCGATGAATTAAAAGAGCGAGGCGTATGGATTGCTGGTACAGATGCAAAAGGTTCTGCAGATTATCGCAAGATGGATGCAACGTTACCGCTTGCCATTATTATTGGTAGTGAAGGCAAAGGAATGGGGCGTCTCTTAAAAGAGAAATGTGACTTTTTATATCATCTGCCAATGATCGGGCATGTCACATCTTTAAATGCTTCTGTAGCTGCCGCACTTTTAATGTATGAAGTGTATCGTAAACGTCAAGAAGCGAATGCGTAACAATGAAAAACATTTTGCTTGTTGACGGCTATAATATGATTGGAGCTTGGAAAGAGCTACGCCCATTACGTGACACAAATTTTGAGGATGCACGTAAGCGTTTAATTGAGCTTATGGCTGAGTATAAGGCGGCGATAGGGTGGCGCGTCATTGTCGTGTTTGACGCCCATCTTGTGCCGGGTGTGGAGCAATCTTATATAGAAAATGGTGTCGAAATCATTTATACAAGGAAAAATGAAACAGCAGATGAACGCATCGAAAAGATGACGCATGAGCTAAAGGCAAGACATGTTCAAATTCACGTGGCGACTTCCGATATGGCAGAGCAAAGTGTTATTTTTGGTAATGGTGCACTCCGCAAATCGGCAAGAGAGCTTGAAATTGATATGAGCATTATACAACATAAAATTTCCCATGATGTAAAACGAAAGCAAGATAGCAAGCCACCTTCACGCATTGAATTAAAGCCGGATGTAGCGCTTGCCTTCGAAAAATGGCGCAGGGGTTTAAAATGATTCATTGACGCATATTTTCCAATTCCGTTATACTGTTCCTAATTATCTGTTGTAGCTGAGGTGATACCATGTTTAAAAATAGTATTGTACAAGTGACACAAGATTTTGAACGATTCAATGATGAAGAGCTTATTGAAATGGTGCATCAAGGTAATACAGATGCGTTAGATTTTTTAATTACAAAATATCGATTGTTAGTAAGAGCAAAGGCGAGATCCTATTTCTTAATTGGTGCTGATAAAGAAGATATTGTGCAAGAAGGTATGATTGGACTGTATAAAGCTGTTCGTGATTTTAAAGAGGACAAGCTAGCTTCTTTTCGTGCTTTTGCTGAATTATGTATAACAAGACAAATTATTACCGCTATCAAAACAGCAACAAGGCAAAAACATATTCCACTAAACTCTTATGTTTCTTTAGATAAACCTATTTTTGATGAGGAATCCGATCGCACGTTAATGGATGTGTTAACAGGCGCTATTATGGATGATCCAGAAGAGTTGATGATTCATAGAGAAGAGTTTGGTTATTTAGAAGAAAAAATGAGCGAAATTTTAAGTGAACTAGAGCTGCAAGTATTAGCTCTATACTTAGATGGGCAATCTTATCATGAAATTTCTGCGAAATTAAATCGCCATGTGAAATCAATTGATAATGCTTTGCAACGAGTGAAGCGAAAATTAGAGCGTCATTTAGTGCTTGAGGAAATGTCTTAGAGCGCACCTACCCTTGTTGACATTGACAATTTTAGGTGTTAGTCTTTAAAAGACAAAGTGCCGAAAAGGTGATTACAATGGCAAAGAAAGTCGTGCTAAATTGTGAAAAATGCGGATCGAGAAATTACACAGTTCCTGCTAAAGGAGATACTACTGTACGCCTCGAATTAAAGAAATATTGTTCGCATTGCAATGAACATACAGTGCATAAACAAACGCTATAAAATATTTTGTAAATAGACAGATATGATTGATTCGGAGGTTAGGCTAGAATGGGCAAGATTAAAGGTTTTTTCAGCGACGTAATGTCGGAAATGCGAAAAACTAGCTGGCCAAAAAGTAAAGAACTGACGAAATATACAGTCGTTGTAATTTCAACTGTAGTAATTATGGCTTTATTTTTTGTGTTAGTAGACTTAGGTATTTCATCATTATTCCGCTGGTACTTAGATTTATAATTTAGAAAAGAGCATGTTAATACTTTTGAAAATAGCCCGTCCTTTACAATAACGGGTTTTTTCGTTTGTTTTATGAAGTGAAGAGCAGTAAAATGTTCACATTATGATAAGTGTGCTACTAGGAAAAGTATGTTAGTAGCCATAGATGACTATGCTAATTAGGTATATATCATCGAGCTTTCGCTTGCTAAGGCGAAAGCTATGTTTTTCTTATAAGAAGTTTGTGAAAAGAATAAAGGATGCACTTTGCGTATCGCGATCATTTTCACTTTTATTAGTAAGGGAGGGACGGACGAGTAGTCCTAGCAGTTATGGAGAAAAATTGGTATGTTGTTCATACGTATTCAGGGTATGAGAACCGTGTAAAAGCAAACCTAGAAAAACGTGTTGAAACAATGGGGATGCAAGATAAAATCTTCCGTGTGATTGTGCCTGAGCACGAAGAAACAGAAATGAAGGACGGCAAAAAGAAGACAATGATGCGTAAAGTCTTCCCTGGTTATGTTTTGGTAGAGCTAATCATGACAGATGATTCTTGGTATGTTGTCCGCAATACGCCAGGTGTAACTGGCTTCATCGGTTCATCAGGTGGCGGAGCAAAACCAACACCACTTTTACCAGAAGAAGCAGATCGTCTATTACAACAAATGGGTATGACTGATAAAATTGTGGAAATCGATATTACTGTTGGTGAAGCAGTTGAAGTATTAGAAGGACCGTTTGCACACTTCCAAGGACGTGTTGAAGAAATCGACGCTGAAAAAGGAAAACTAAAAGTTTCTGTAGATATGTTTGGTCGCGAAACGATTATGGAACTGGATTTTGAACAAATTCAAAAATTATAGTATTGCATTCTCGTTACCATATTCCGTACGATTGAGCGTATATCGCAGATTTTGTTAATTACTACTTGCTTAAAAAAATTAAAAGTGGTATCATTTCAAAGGTCAGACTGTCATACTTCGGATGACGTCTGTAATGATAATTTTAATGTTATCGGCACTTAGCTGACAGACAGATATTGAGTGGGAGGGGCAACCCAATTACCACATCACGGACTTAAGGAGGTGTGTCTCGTGGCTAAAAAAGTTATTAAAGTTGTTAAACTTCAAATCCCTGCTGGTAAAGCAAACCCAGCTCCACCGGTTGGTCCTGCATTAGGTCAAGCAGGTGTGAACATCATGGGATTCTGTAAAGAATTCAATGCGCGTACTGCTGATCAAGCTGGTCTTATTATTCCAGTTGAAATTTCAGTATTCGAGGACCGTTCATTTACTTTCATTACGAAAACTCCACCTGCAGCAGTTTTACTTAAAGTAGCAGCTGGTATCCAATCTGGATCTGGTGAACCAAACCGTAAAAAAGTTGCAACGGTTAAACGTGATAAAGTTCGCGAAATCGCTGAAACTAAAATGCCAGACCTTAACGCTGCTTCAGTAGAAGCTGCTATGTTAATGGTTGAAGGTACTGCACGAAGCATGGGTATTGTTATCGAAGACTAATTCCCAGTTACTTGATGTTTTTGTTTTTTGGAAGGTTGCGGAGTTTCTTTGTGAACGCGCAACCTTTATTCGTGGGAGGTAAAATCCGCTATAACCACAATCAAGGAGGAAATATATAATGGCTAAAAAAGGTAAAAAACTGCAAGATGCAGCTAAATTAATCGACCGTAACAACGTATACGGCGCACAAGAAGCAATCGAACTTGCTCAAAAAACTAGCACAGTAAACTTCGACGCTACTGTAGAAGTTGCTTTCCGTTTAGGAATCGATACTCGTAAAAATGACCAACAAATCCGTGGTGCAGTAGTGCTACCAAACGGTACTGGTAAAACTCAACGCGTATTAGTTTTCGCTAAAGGTGAAAAACTTAAAGAAGCAGAAGCTGCTGGCGCTGACTATGTAGGCGATGCAGAATACATCCAAAAAATCCAACAAGGTTGGTTTGATTTCGATGTAATCGTAGCAACTCCTGACATGATGGGTGAAGTTGGTAAACTTGGTCGCGTATTAGGACCTAAAGGTTTAATGCCAAACCCTAAAACAGGTACAGTTACATTCGACGTAACAAAAGCAATCGAAGAAATCAAAGCTGGTAAAGTAGAATACCGTGCTGACAAAGCTGGTATCATCCACGCTCCTATCGGTAAAGTTTCTTTCTCTACAGAAAAATTAGTAGAAAACTTCTTAACTGTATTTGACGTTGTTCAAAAAGCAAAACCTGCTGCAGCTAAAGGTACTTACATGAAATCTGTAAATGTTACAACTACAATGGGTCCAGCTATTAAAATTGACGCTGCTAACGTAGTAGTAAAATAATTTTTATATAAATCGATTGACAGCTATCCGTATCTTTGGTAAGATGGATGCTGTTGTGAATCATCCATTTGTACCGTAGACAGTAGGAGTGACTTGTCACTTAATGATCCTACCGAGGACATCGGAATTCGGATTCTTATTTTAAAGATGATGACTTTCAGCCTCTGTGTCTATATGACTCAGAGGCTTTACTTTTGTCGGTATAAATGACCCATTCTAATAGGAGGTGTCATCATGAGCAAAGCAATCGAAAACAAACAATCACAAGTGCAAGAAATCACTGAAAAATTCCAAGGCGCTGCATCTGTAGTAGTAGTGGATTACCGTGGTCTTAACGTTGCACAAGTGACTGAACTTCGTAAACAACTTCGTGAAGCTGGTGTTGAGTTTAAAGTTTACAAAAACACTTTAACTCGTCGTGCTGCTGAAGCTGCTGGCGTTGAAGGAATCAATGAAGTATTAACTGGTCCTAACGCTATCGCGTTCTCATCTGAAGATGTTGTAGCTCCTGCTAAAATCATCAACGAGTTCGCTAAGAAAAACGAAGCTTTAGAAATTAAAGCAGGTATTATTGAAGGTACGATTTCTTCTGTTGAAGATGTTAAAGCACTTGCAGAACTTCCATCACGCGAAGGTCTTCTTTCAATGCTTTTATCTGTACTTCAAGCTCCAGTGCGCAACTTCGCACTTGCAACAAAAGCTGTTGCAGAACAAAAAGAAGAACAAGGCGCGTAATTCTTTACGTCGCATAACTTCCGCGGCTTGACCGCAAAAAACTAAAACACATCCAATTAGGAGGAAATTATAATGAACAAAGAGCAAATCTTAGAAGCTATCAAAGCTATGACAGTTCTTGAATTAAACGATTTAGTAAAAGCTATCGAAGAAGAATTCGGTGTAACAGCTGCTGCTCCAGTAGCAGTAGTTGCTGGCGGTGCTGCTGCAGCTGAAGAAAAAACAGAATTCGACGTAGTATTAGCATCTGCTGGTGCTGAAAAAATTAAAGTAATCAAAGTGGTTCGCGAAATCACTGGTTTAGGTCTTAAAGAAGCTAAAGAAGTTGTAGATAACGCTCCTAAAACTCTTAAAGAAGGCGTTTCTAAAGATGAAGCTGAACAAATCAAAGCTAAACTTGAAGAAGTTGGCGCATCTGTAGAAGTTAAGTAATCTCGTATTACTTCTATACAAAAGGAAAGCTCGTCATTGTGGCGAGCTTTTTCTTCATTCTGAGGAGGCGTGAAAATGTCAGATCACTATTATACAAGTAAGCCTCAAACTGAAAGTAAACCTCGTCACTGGACGTTCAAGTTACTTGGGCATACGTTTTCCTTTGAAACGGATGCAGGTGTATTTAGTAAAAGCGAAGTAGATTTTGGATCCCGTGTATTAATAGATGCGTTTCAAATGCCAGATGTCGATGGGGAGATTTTCGATGTAGGCTGTGGGTATGGACCAATCGGCTTATCTATTGCCAAAGCAAACCCTGAGCGTACCGTTTTAATGATGGATATTAATGAACGAGCAGTTGCGCTTTCTCAAAAAAATGCGCAAGTAAACGGTGTTCAAAATGTACGAATATTTGTGAGTGACGGACTATCGAATGTTGATGATGAGGCGAAGGCAGCAGCTATTTTAACCAATCCTCCTATTCGTGCAGGAAAGGACACAGTTTTCCGCTTTTACGATGGTGCTTATAAGAAACTAGTGACTTCTGGAGAGCTGTGGGTAGTCATACAGAAGAAGCAAGGTGCGCCATCAACGGTTAGCTATTTAGAAGAAAAATTTTCTGAAGTTGATGTGGTGGAGAAGAAAAAAGGCTACTGGATAGTGCGCGCAAAAAAATAAATGAAATATGTATAAAATATTGACTTGACAAAACGGCTATGATAATATGATACAATGCAAAAATATTATTTTGAGGTCGTGTGCCCTTTTGGTATATGAATGATTTAATATGGGTATACTTGCCAAGATAAGTTTAGTTAACCGAAAATGAGATCTTTTTGAAGACTCGTTTTCTTTTTGTCTTTCGAAATCATACACTATTTGGATGATTTTGCAAAGACCTAATATCGCTTTATTGAGGGGTGAATGAGTTGACAGGTCAACTAGTTCAGTACGGACAACACCGCCAGCGTAGAAGCTTTGCGCGTATTAAAGAGGTGCTTGAGCTTCCAAATCTGATTGAGATTCAAACGGCGTCTTACGAGTGGTTCCTTGAAGAAGGTTTACGTGAAATGTTCCGTGACATTTCGCCGATCGAGGACTTTACAGGTAATCTTTCATTAGAATTCATCGATTATTCATTAGGTGATCCTAAGTATGATGTCGATGAGTGTAAAGAGCGAGATGTTACTTACGCAGCTCCATTACGTGTGAAAGTACGTCTTTACAACAAAGAAACAGACGAAGTGAAAGAACAAGATGTATTTATGGGTGATTTCCCATTAATGACAGAAACAGGTACGTTCATTATTAACGGTGCTGAACGTGTTATCGTTTCACAATTAGTTCGATCACCAAGTGTGTATTTCCATGATAAAACTGATAAAAACGGTAAAAAAGGCTTCGGTGCGACAGTAATTCCAAACCGTGGTGCTTGGTTAGAATATGAAACTGACGCGAAAGATGTAGTATACGTGCGTATCGATCGTACTCGTAAGCTACCAGTAACAGTGTTACTTCGTGCATTAGGTTTCGGTTCAGATCAAGAAATTATCGATATTATCGGTGATAACGAGTATTTACGTAATACGCTAGAAAAAGATAACTCTGAAAGTACTGAAAAAGCACTTTTAGAAATCTACGAGCGTCTACGTCCAGGTGAGCCACCAACAGTAGAAAGTGCGAAAAGTTTATTATACTCTCGTTTCTTCGATGCTAAACGCTATGATTTAGCGAATGTTGGTCGTTACAAAATGAACAAAAAGCTTCACATCAAAAATCGTTTATTCAACCAAACGATTGCTGAAACGCTTGTTGATCCAGAAACAGGCGAAATTTTAGTAGAGAAGGGCACTGTGCTTGATCGTCGTACTTTAGATAAGATCTTACCTTACCTAGAGGATTCTTCTAAAGGCATCGGCTACCGCACTTTATCACAAGTTGGCGGCGTGCTAGAAGATGACGTAACAATCCAATCTATTAAAATTTATGCACCGAAAGATGAAGCGCAAAAAGAAATCAATGTAATTGGCAATGCCTACATTGATGAAGAAGTGAAGAATATTACACCTGCTGACGTATTATCTTCAGTAAGTTATTTCTTCAACCTACTTTACCAAGTAGGCGCAACAGATGATATTGACCACTTAGGTAACCGTCGTCTGCGTTCTGTTGGTGAATTATTACAAAATCAATTCCGTATCGGTTTATCTCGTATGGAACGTGTAGTACGTGAGCGTATGTCTATCAATGATACAGCTGCGATCGTACCACAACAATTAATCAATATTCGTCCAGTAATTGCATCTATTAAAGAATTCTTTGGTAGTTCTCAATTATCACAATTCATGGACCAAACAAACCCGCTAGCAGAGTTAACGCATAAACGTCGTCTATCTGCATTAGGGCCTGGTGGTTTAACACGTGAGCGCGCTGGTTTCGAAGTGCGTGACGTTCACTATTCTCACTATGGTCGTATGTGTCCAATCGAGACACCTGAGGGTCCGAACATTGGTTTAATTAACTCGTTATCTTCATTCGCGAAAGTAAATAAATTTGGTTTCATCGAAACACCATATCGTCGTATCGATCACGAAACTGGTCAAGTAACGGATCAAATTGATTACTTAACAGCTGACGAAGAAGATAACTACTATGTAGCACAAGCGAACTCGCTATTAAATCCAGATGGAACATTTACTAACGATGAAGTTGTTGGTCGTTTCCGTGGTGATAACACTGTTTTCAATAAGGCTCAAATGGACTATATGGACGTATCACCTAAACAAGTAGTTTCTGCTGCGACTGCATGTATTCCATTCTTAGAAAACGATGACTCTAACCGTGCACTGATGGGTGCGAACATGCAACGTCAAGCTGTTCCTCTTTTAAATCCAGAAGCTCCGTTTGTCGGTACTGGTATGGAACACGTAGACGCGCGTGACTCAGGTGCGGCTGTAGTAGCGAAATATGATGGTATTGTTGAGCACGTTGAAGCTCGTTCAATCCACGTACGTCGCATTGAAACAGTTGACGGTAAAGAAGTAAAAGGCGATTTAACAAAATATAAATTACAAAAATTCATTCGTTCAAACCAAGGTACTTCATACAACCAACGTCCACTAGTGAAAGTTGGCGAACGTGTGAAACCTCGCGATATTTTAGCAGACGGTCCATCAATGGAAAAAGGTGAACTTGCATTAGGTCGTAACGTACTTGTTGCGTTCATGACTTGGAACGGGTTCAACTATGAGGATGCTGTTATCATGAGTGAACGCCTTGTAAAAGACGATGTATATACTTCAGTTCATATTGAAGAATACGAATCTGAATCTCGTGATACAAAATTAGGACCTGAAGAAATTACACGCGACATTCCAAACGTTGGTGAAGATGCGCTTCGTAACTTAGACGAACGCGGTATTATCCGTATCGGTGCGGAAGTACGCGATGGTGATATTCTTGTAGGTAAAGTAACGCCTAAAGGGGTTACAGAATTAACAGCTGAAGAGCGCTTATTACATGCCATCTTTGGTGAAAAAGCACGTGAAGTTCGTGATACTTCATTACGCGTACCACACGGTGCGGGCGGTATCATCCTTGACGTTAAAGTGTTTAACCGTGAAGACGGCGATGAGTTACCACCAGGTGTTAACCAATTAGTTCGTGCATACATTGTTCAAAAACGTAAAATCCGCGTAGGGGACAAAATGGCCGGACGACATGGTAACAAAGGGGTTATCTCTCGTATCTTACCGGAAGAGGATATGCCATTTATGCCAGATGGTACTCCTGTCGATATCATGTTAAACCCATTAGGTGTACCTTCTCGTATGAACATCGGACAAGTTTTAGAGCTACACTTAGGTATGGCTTCTCGCTACTTAGGTGTTCATATGGCAACGCCAGTATTTGATGGTGCCAACGAAGAAGACGTGTGGGAAACAATGGAAGAAGCAGGGATGAACCGTGACGGTAAAACAATCCTGTATGATGGACGTTCTGGTGAACCGTTCGATAACCGTGTATCTGTTGGTATCATGTACATGATCAAACTTGCACACATGGTTGACGATAAACTTCACGCTCGTTCAACTGGTCCTTACTCACTTGTTACGCAACAACCACTTGGTGGTAAAGCACAGTTCGGTGGACAACGCTTTGGTGAGATGGAGGTATGGGCACTTGAAGCATACGGTGCAGCATACACACTTCAAGAAATTTTAACTGTTAAATCCGATGACGTTGTCGGTCGTGTGAAAACATACGAAGCGATCGTTAAAGGGGAAAGCGTACCGGAGCCAGGCGTTCCAGAATCATTCAAAGTATTGATTAAAGAGCTACAATCTCTTGGTATGGACGTTAAAATGTTAACAATCAATGATGAAGAAGTAGAGCTTCGTGATTTAGACGAAGAAGAAGATCTTCAACCAGCTGACGCACTTAATATTGCGCCACAGCCAGATACAGAAGAAGAGCCAGTAGAGTCTTTTGAATAATGGATAAGGTTAAGTTCACATTCGTGTGAATATGGTCAAACTTATTTTTCAAATTAGTCGGGCAGGATTTAACGCCCTGCCCGACTTTTCTTTACGAATGAAATCAATCTATTTTTGATCTTTTGTCAAAATTTATTTTGCAAACGATTGTCGAGCTGCGTAAAAGAGTCTTTATAAAGACCTATAACTAGAGGGAGGTAGGCTCCTTGATAGACGTTAATGAATTTGAATATATGAAAATTGGTTTAGCTTCTCCTGACAAGATCCGTTCTTGGTCATACGGTGAAGTAAAAAAACCAGAAACAATTAACTATCGTACATTAAAACCAGAAAAAGATGGTTTATTCTGTGAACGTATTTTCGGTCCTACGAAAGACTGGGAATGTCACTGTGGTAAATACAAACGCGTGCGCTATAAAGGCGTAGTTTGTGACCGTTGTGGTGTTGAAGTAACACGTGCAAAAGTTCGTCGTGAACGTATGGGTCACATCGAATTAGCAGCGCCAGTTTCTCATATTTGGTACTTCAAAGGTATTCCAAGCCGTATGGGCCTTATTTTAGATATGTCTCCACGTGCATTAGAAGAAGTAATTTACTTCGCATCTTACGTTGTAATCGAACCAGGTGCTACTAACTTAGAAAGCAAGCAATTACTTTCTGAAAAAGAGTACCGTGCATACCGTGAAAAATTCGGTGCAACATTCGAAGCAGCTATGGGTGCAGAAGCAATTAAAAAGCTTCTTGGTAAAATCGATCTTGAAGATGAAACACATTCTTTAAAAGAAGAGTTAAAATCTGCACAAGGTCAACGCCGTACACGTGCGATTAAACGTCTAGAAGTAGTAGAATCGTTCCGTAACTCAGGTAACTCTCCTGAATGGATGATTTTAGATGTACTGCCTGTTATTCCACCGGAGCTTCGTCCAATGGTTCAACTAGATGGTGGTCGTTTTGCAACATCTGATTTAAACGATTTATATCGTCGTGTAATCAACCGTAATAACCGTTTAAAACGTTTATTAGATCTTGGTGCACCAAGCATTATCGTTCAAAACGAGAAGCGTATGTTACAAGAAGCTGTTGATGCATTAATCGATAACGGTCGTCGTGGTCGTCCAGTTACTGGACCAGGTAACCGTCCGTTAAAATCACTTTCACATATGTTAAAAGGGAAACAAGGTCGTTTCCGTCAAAACTTACTTGGTAAACGTGTTGACTATTCTGGTCGTTCCGTTATCGTAGTAGGTCCAAACTTAAAAATGTACCAATGTGGTCTACCGAAAGAAATGGCTATTGAGCTATTTAAACCTTTCGTTATGAAAGAGCTAGTAGAACGCGGTCTTGCACATAATATTAAATCTGCTAAACGTAAAATCGAACGTTTAAACAACGACGTATGGGACGTTTTAGAAGATGTTATCCGTGAGCATCCGGTATTACTAAACCGCGCACCGACGCTTCACCGTCTTGGTATCCAAGCATTTGAACCAACACTAGTTGAAGGTCGTGCGATCCGTCTTCACCCATTAGTATGTACAGCGTATAACGCCGACTTCGATGGTGACCAAATGGCGGTTCACGTACCATTATCAGCAGAAGCACAAGCTGAAGCTCGCCTGCTAATGCTTGCTGCTCAAAACATCCTAAACCCGAAAGATGGTAAACCAGTTGTTACACCATCTCAAGACATGGTATTAGGTAACTATTATTTAACGCTTGAGCGTGAAAATGCTCGTGGCGAAGGTTCTATTTTCTACGGACCAAATGAAGTGCTAATCGCTTATGATACAGGTCATGTTCACTTGCATACACGTATCGCGATTAAAGCAAGTTCATTAAACAACCCAACATTTACTGAAGAACAAAACAATATGTTCTTATTAACAACTGTTGGTAAAGTGATCTTTAATGAAATCTTGCCTGAATCATTCCCGTACATTAACGAACCGACTGATTTCAACTTAGAGCAAGTAACACCAGATAAATACTTCGTGAACTTAACAATTGACGAAGAAACGTTAGCAGAGCTTGAAGCAGATGCTGCGTACAACGAATTAGATGAAAAAGGTAAAGTAGATGCACAACGTTCAGCAGTACTTCGCAAACATTTTGTATCAGTACCTGTTGTAAACCCATTCCGCAAGAAATTCTTAGGAAATATCATTGCAGAAGTGTTCAAACGTTTCCACATTACTGAAACATCTAAAATGCTAGACCGCATGAAAAACTTAGGGTTCAAATATTCAACGCGCGCTGGTATCACTGTTGGTGTATCTGACATCGTCGTATTACCAGACAAAGGTGATATCTTAGCAATCGCACAAGAGAAAGTAGATAAAGTTCAAGCGCAATTCCGTCGTGGTTTCATCACAGAAGAAGAGCGTTATGACCGTGTTATCTCTAGCTGGAGTGCAGCGAAAGATGAAATTCAAGCGAAACTGATGAAGTCTCTTGAGAAAACAAACCCAATCTTCATGATGTCTGACTCAGGTGCCCGTGGTAACGCATCTAACTTTACACAGTTAGCAGGTATGCGTGGTCTGATGGCCAACCCGGCTGGTCGTATTATCGAACTTCCAATCAAGTCTTCATTCCGTGAAGGTTTAACAGTATTGGAATACTTCATCTCAACACACGGTGCTCGTAAAGGTCTTGCCGATACAGCCCTAAAAACTGCCGATTCAGGTTACTTAACACGTCGTCTTGTTGACGTTGCACAAGATGTAATCGTACGTGAAGATGATTGTGGAACTGACCGCGGCTTAACAATCGGTGCGTTAATGGAAGGTACAGAACTAATCGAAGCGTTAGACGAACGTATTGTTGGTCGTCATACGAAGAAAACGATTGTACATCCAGAAACAGGCGATGTAATTTTAGAAAAAGACGGTTTAATCGACCAAGATATCGCTCGTATTATTACAGAAGCAGGTATCGAAGAAGTAACAATCCGTTCTGCATTTACATGTAATACAAAACATGGTGTATGTAAAAAATGTTACGGCATGAACTTAGCAACTGGTGAAAAAGTTGAAGTTGGGGAAGCAGTTGGTATTATTGCGGCTCAATCAATCGGTGAACCAGGTACTCAGTTAACAATGCGTACATTCCATACAGGTGGGGTAGCCGGAGACGATATTACTCAAGGTCTTCCTCGTATCCAAGAGATTTTCGAAGCACGTAATCCAAAAGGTCAATCTGTTATTTCTGAGATTGCTGGTACGGTATCTGATATTACGGAAATCCGTGAAGGCCTAAAAGAAATTACAGTTCAAGGTGATGTAGAAACTCGTAAATACCAAGCACCGTATAATGCACGTCTAAAAGTTATCGAAGGTGACGCAATCGAGCGTGGTCAAGTATTAACAGAGGGTTCTATCGATCCAAAACAATTATTAAAAGTAAAAGACGTTTCAACAGTTCAAGAATATTTACTAAAAGAAGTGCAAAAAGTATACCGTATGCAAGGGGTAGAAATTGGCGACAAACATATCGAAGTAATGGTACGTCAAATGCTTCGTAAAGTGCGCGTAATCGAAGCTGGTGATACAGAATTATTACCTGGCTCATTACTTGACATTCACCAATTCTCTGAGGCAAATGCAGATGCTGTAATGAACGGCAAAAACCCTGCAACTTGTCGCCCTGTAATTCTAGGTATTACAAAAGCTTCATTAGAAACTGAATCATTCTTATCTGCTGCATCATTCCAAGAAACAACTCGTGTGTTAACAGATGCTGCAATTAAAGGTAAGCGTGATGAACTTCTAGGATTAAAAGAGAACGTAATTATCGGTAAACTTGTTCCTGCAGGTACTGGTATGCAACGTTACCGTCAAATCCGCATTGAAAAAGATGAGCTTGATGCAGAAGATTTAGTTTCTGCTGAATAACTAAAATGAAAGCTCCGAAGAGATGGCAAGCGTGCATCTCTTCGGACTTTTTAAAGATATTAGTTGACAGTGGAAATTGATAATGATAATATATTGAAGGTTGATAGTTAACTGTCTGAACTTCGGAGGATATGAAAATGTCTTATGATAAAGTAAAGGCTAGTCAAACAATCATTGGTACAAAGCAAGCAGTAAAAGCAATGCAAGCTGGTTTAGTGAAAGAGCTTTTCGTGGCACTTGATGCAGACAATTGGGTAACCGATTCGGCCATATCTTTCGCGAGAGAAATCGGTATACCAGTTATTCTTGTCGAGTCCAAAAAGGAACTAGGCAAAGCCTGTGGAATCCATGTTGGAGCTGCAGTAGTTGCTATTGCTGTAGATTAGTTTTTGTGTATAAAACACAAAGACTTTGTTTTTACCCAAAAAATGAACCACCTGGATGTGTGGTATTAACAAGGAATAAATGAAGGGAGGAAATACCGATGCCTACAATTAACCAATTAGTACGTAAGCCTCGTCAATCTAAAATCACGAAATCAAAATCACCAGCGTTAAACAAAGGATATAACTCATTTAAAAAATCTTTAACTGATGTTAAATCTCCACAAAAACGTGGTGTTTGTACTCGTGTAGGTACAATGACACCTCGTAAACCAAACTCAGCGTTACGTAAATACGCTCGTGTGCGTTTAACTAACCAAATTGAGGTTACAGCTTATATCCCAGGTGAAGGCCACAACTTACAAGAGCACAGTGTTGTTCTTATCCGTGGCGGACGCGTAAAAGACTTAGCGGGTGTTCGTTACCATATCGTACGTGGTGCTCTTGATACAGCTGGTGTAAACGGTCGTTTACAATCACGTTCTAAATACGGAACAAAACGCCCTAAAGAAAAAAAATAATTTAACACGTTAAGTGTTAATACTTACTGAGTCTCATGTAGCTATCACTAATTTCAAATCATGCTAGCTGATTGAAATTTATGTGATACCTACTAGAAGGCAAAGTTACTAAAATAAATCGATAATTATTCGAAAGGAGGAAAACACATGCCTCGTAAAGGTCCTGTTTCCAAACGTGACGTGTTACCAGATCCAATTTATAATTCAAAACTAGTAACTCGTTTAATCAATAAAATGATGGTTGATGGTAAAAGAGGTACTTCTCAAAAGATTTTATACGGTGCGTTCGAACTAGTTAAAGAACGTTCTGGTGAAAATCCAATTGAAGTATTCGAAGCTGCCCTAAACAACGTAATGCCAGTTCTTGAAGTACGCGCTCGCCGTGTTGGTGGTTCTAACTACCAAGTACCGGTTGAAGTACGTCCAGAACGTCGTACAACTTTAGGTCTTCGTTACCTAGTTAACTATTCTCGTCTTCGTGGTGAAAAAACTATGGAAGAGCGTTTAGCTAACGAAATTTTAGATGCTTCTAACAACACTGGTGCATCAGTTAAGAAACGTGAAGATATGCACAAAATGGCAGAAGCGAACAAAGCATTCGCTCACTACCGTTGGTAATCTAAACATAGCATAAGCCCAATATGGAAGGAGAAATACCTAATGAAACGCGAATTCTCTCTAGAGAATACTCGTAATATTGGGATCATGGCTCACATTGATGCTGGTAAAACAACAACAACTGAGCGTATCCTTTATTACACAGGTAAGATTCACAAAATCGGTGAAACTCATGAAGGCGCTTCTCAAATGGACTGGATGGAGCAAGAGCAAGAACGTGGTATCACTATCACTTCTGCTGCGACAACAGCTCAATGGGCAGGCCACCGTGTAAACATCATCGATACTCCTGGACACGTAGACTTCACTGTAGAAGTAGAGCGTTCTTTACGCGTACTTGACGGTGCTGTAACAGTTCTAGATGCTCAATCTGGTGTTGAGCCACAAACTGAAACTGTATGGCGTCAAGCTACAACTTACGGTGTACCACGTATCGTATTCATTAACAAAATGGATAAAACAGGTGCAGATTTCTTGTATTCAGTAGGTACTCTACACGAACGTTTACAAGCAAACGCTCACCCAATCCAATTACCTATCGGAGCTGAAGATCAGTTCTCTGCTATCATCGACTTAGTTGAAATGAAAGCAACTTTCTACGGCGACGAAAAAGGTACTGCAGTAACTGAAGGTGAAATTCCTGAAGAACACCGCGAAATGGCTGAAGAATACCGTGAAAAATTAATCGACGCTGTTGCAAGTGTTGATGAAGAAATCATGGAAAAATATTTAGAAGGCGAAGAAATCACTGTAGCTGAGCTTAAAGCGGCTATCCGTCGTGCTACAATTGCAGTAGAATTCTACCCAGTAATCTGTGGTACAGCATTCAAACACAAAGGCGTACGCCCAATGTTAAATGCAGTTATCGATTACTTACCATCTCCAGTTGATGTACCAGCAATCAAAGGTACTTCAGTTGATGGTGACGAAGAGTTAGAACGTAAATCTTCTGATGAAGAGCCATTCTCAGCTCTTGCATTCAAAGTTATGACTGACCCATTCGTAGGTAAATTAACTTTCTTCCGTGTGTACTCTGGAACATTAGATGCAGGTTCATACGTACAAAACTCTTCTAAAGGTAAACGTGAACGTGTAGGTCGTATCCTACAAATGCACGCTAACTCTCGTGAAGAGATTTCTAAAGTATTCGCTGGGGATATCGCAGCAGCTGTAGGTCTTAAAGATACTACTACTGGTGATACACTTTGTGACGAGAAACACCTTGTAATTCTTGAATCAATGGAATTCCCTGAACCAGTAATTTCTCTTTCTGTAGAACCAAAATCAAAAGCTGACCAAGATAAAATGGGTCAAGCTTTACAAAAACTTCAAGAAGAGGATCCAACTTTCCGTGCTCACACTGACACAGAAACTGGACAAACAATCATCTCAGGTATGGGTGAGCTTCACCTTGATATCTTAGTTGACCGTATGCGCCGTGAATTTAAAGTAGAAGCTAACGTAGGTGCTCCAATGGTATCTTACCGTGAAACATTCCGTAGCTCTGCAAAAGTTCAAGGTAAATTCACTCGCCAATCTGGTGGTCGTGGACAATATGGTGACGTAACGATTGAGTTCTCTCCAAATGAAGAAGGTAAAGGCTTTGAATTCGAAAACGCTATCGTTGGTGGTGTAGTTCCTCGTGAATACATTCCTGCAGTTGAAGCAGGTCTTCGTGACTCTCTTGACCGCGGTGTAGTAGCTGGTTACCCACTAATCGACATTAAAGCGAAATTAGTATTCGGTTCTTACCATGACGTTGACTCGAATGAGATGGCGTTCAAAATCGCAGCTTCTATGGCTCTTAAAGAAGCAGCAAAACAATGTGATGCTGTAATTTTAGAACCAATGATGAAAGTAGAAGTTGTAATTCCTGAAGAGTACCTTGGTGATATCATGGGTAACATTACTTCTCGTCGCGGACGCGTTGAGGGTATGGATGCTCGCGGTAACTCTCAAGTTGTTCGTGCAATGGTTCCACTATCGGAAATGTTTGGTTACGCAACAACTCTTCGTTCAGCAACACAAGGTCGCGGTGTATTCTCAATGACATTTGATCATTATGAAGAAGTACCAAAATCAATTGCTGCTGACATCATCAAAAAAAATAAAGGTGAATAATTGAATTTTCATCTTGCATAAAGTATAACTAATTTGTAAGCTATGATTGCAGGATAGAGGATGGGCCCGTTCTCTATCAGCATTCATTCTATAAATTTTTAAAATAAAACATATAATTTCGAGGAGGCAATCTCTAATGGCTAAAGAAAAATTTGACCGTTCAAAAACGCATGCTAACATTGGTACAATCGGACACGTTGACCATGGTAAAACAACTTTAACTGCTGCAATCGCTACAGTTCTTTCTAAAAAAATGGGTGGTGTAGCTAAATCTTACGCTGACATCGATAACGCACCAGAAGAAAAAGAACGTGGTATCACAATCAACACTTCTCACGTTGAATATGAAACAGAAACTCGTCACTATGCACACGTTGACTGCCCAGGACACGCTGACTATGTTAAAAACATGATCACTGGTGCTGCACAAATGGACGGCGGTATCTTAGTAGTATCTGCTGCTGACGGCCCAATGCCACAAACTCGTGAACACATCCTTTTATCTCGTCAAGTAGGTGTTCCATACTTAGTAGTATTCATGAACAAATGTGATATGGTAGACGACGAAGAATTATTAGAATTAGTAGAAATGGAAATCCGTGACCTACTATCTGAATATGACTTCCCAGGCGACGATATCCCTGTAATCAAAGGTTCTGCTCTTAAAGCTCTTGAAGGCGAAGCAGAATGGGAAGAAAAAATCGTTGAATTAATGGACGCTGTAGATTCTTACATCCCAACTCCAGAACGTCAAACTGACAAACCATTCATGATGCCAGTAGAGGACGTATTCTCTATCACTGGTCGTGGTACAGTTGCAACTGGCCGTGTTGAACGTGGTCAAGTTAAAGTTGGTGACGTAGTTGAAATCGTAGGTATCGCTGAAGAAGCTAAATCTACAACTGTAACTGGCGTTGAAATGTTCCGTAAATTATTAGACTACGCTGAAGCTGGTGACAACATCGGTGCTTTACTTCGTGGTGTAGCTCGTGAAGAAATCCAACGTGGTCAAGTATTAGCTAAACCAGGCTCAATCACTCCACACACAAACTTCAAAGCTGAAGTTTACGTTTTATCTAAAGAAGAGGGTGGCCGTCATACTCCATTCTTCTCTAACTACCGTCCTCAGTTCTACTTCCGTACAACTGACGTAACAGGTATCTGTAACTTACCAGAAGGCGTCGAAATGGTAATGCCTGGCGATAACATCGAAATGACAGTAGAACTTATCGCTCCAATCGCTCTTGAAGAAGGTACTAAATTCTCTATCCGTGAGGGTGGCCGTACTGTAGGCGCTGGCGTAGTTGCTTCTATCCAAAAATAATTTTTAGCATATGCTAATTGTAAAACCAATCTGTAGGGACGCTTACAGATTGGTTTTTTATGTTAAAATAAAATGACGGAAGGAGTGCATGCTAATGGAAATGAAAGTGTTATTGATAGAAGATGATCCATCAATTTTTGCAATGATTCAGGAGCGTTTTTCGCAATGGTCCCTCCAAGTGGTAGGTCCAAGTGATTTTCAAAAGGTGATGGATGATTTTATAGAAGAGAAGCCCCAACTTGTCTTAATTGATATTCAATTACCGGCATATGACGGCTTTCATTGGTGCCGTGAAATACGACATATTTCAAAAGTGCCCATTCTATTTCTATCCTCCCGAGATCATCCGATGGATATGGTGATGGCTATGCAAATGGGTGCCGATGACTTTATCCAAAAGCCTTTTCATATGGAAGTGTTACTTGCGAAAGTACAAGCCATTTTGCGCCGCACTTATGACTATGTAGAAGAAGCGATGGATGTGATCCGCTTCAATGGAGCTGTAGTCGATTATGCAAGAAGCGAGATTATGTTTAACGGACAACTCGTATCATTAACTAAAAATGAATTATTTATTTTAAGAATCTTACTTGAAAAGGCTAATCAAATTGTCTCGAGAGAAGATTTAATGAGAAAGCTATGGGACGACGAGCGTTTCGTCAATGATAATACTTTGTCGGTCAATGTGAACCGTTTACGGACAAAGCTAGAGGATATTGGCTTACAGGAAGTCATCGTGACAAAAAAGGGACTTGGCTATATAGCCGTTACACAGGTGTCGTGAATGAAAATGCCATTATTGTTTTTAAGAGAACGGCTTGCCTGGATTGGCTTTTTTGTTTTTCTTATTCTTATCCTTAACGTTTTATTTTCTTTAGATGTTGGCTTAGTCGGTGTTTCTATTTGGTATCTAAATATCATTATGCTCGTGACGTTTGCCCTGTTTTTGTTGTGGCGTTATATAAGAGAAGTCGGTCAGTTGCGAGATTTCCTGGGAAATGTGGATAGTCGACTTGATGAACCACATACTCGAAGTTTAGCTTTATCACCATTTCAAAATGCATATTACCGAAAAATAGAAGACGTCTTTTATGAGAAGGATGCAGAATTAAATCATACAAAAGTGCAGCTACAGGAATATTCCGATGAGCTCCTTGCTTGGGTACATGAGGTGAAGGCGCCATTAACAACGATTAATTTAATGTTGGAGCATATTGAAGATTTAGCCTTGCGAAGAAAACTTGAGACAGAGTGGTTAAGGCTTCATCTGCTGGTCGATCAGCAACTTCATCAAACACGCTTAGCTTCTATCGAAAAAGATAATTATTTAACAGAAATTGAGCTGCGAACGGTTGTCTATAAAGAAATCCGGGCCATGCAAGCTTGGTGTTTAGAGAAGGATATTGGCTTCGATGTAGCAGAATTAAATGAAATCGTTTTGACCGATACAAAATGGATAGCGTTTATTGTAAGGCAACTGTTATCGAATGCCATAAAGTATAGTCCGAAAAATAGTGAAATTTTTATTTTTACTGAAGTCGATACATCCTCTGCAACTTTACTACATATTAAGGACAATGGTATTGGTATACGGAAAGAGGATCTGCCGCGCATCTTTCAGAAGTCATATACAGGCACGGCAGGGAGAGAATCCGCTCAATCAACGGGTATGGGCCTATATTTAGCACAAAAAATTGCACACAAAATCGGCGTCCATATTAGCGTGCAATCAGTTGTAGGTGAAGGTTCGATATTTACGCTGCGATTTCCATTACAAAATGAATATACAAAGCTAACAGGTAGATGACGAAATTGTCACCTACCTTTTTATATTGTCATGTAAATCGCACGAAATGATGCGCTAGACAAGGTACACTTGTAATATAGAAAGGGGCGTTACATCATGGCAGTGTTAATTGGACGTAAAGTAAAAAAAGTGTATGGAAAAAAGTCAACGGCGCAAGAGGTGCTGAAAGGTATAGATTTAGAAGTAAATGAAGGGGAATTCGTAGGTATTATGGGTCCTTCTGGGTCTGGAAAGACGACGCTACTAAATGTTTTGTGTTCCATTGATTTTGCAACGGAAGGTGTTATTGAAATTAACGGCCAAAGCTTGCGCGGCATGAAGGAGAAAGCATTGGCGAATTTCCGTCGTGAGCAGCTCGGGTTCATCTTCCAAGATTATAATTTATTGGACACATTGACGGTTAAGGAAAATATATTATTGCCATTAGCAATCGGCAAGTTACCAAAGGCTGTGGCGGAAAGTCGTGTGAAGGAGCTAACCTATCTACTCGGTATTGCAGATATTTTAAATAAATACCCGAATGAAATATCAGGTGGTCAAAAGCAACGGACATCTGCTGCCAGAGCATTAATTACAAATCCATCGATGGTGTTTGCCGATGAGCCAACGGGTGCACTCGATTCAAAATCAGCAACAGCACTCCTGAAAAACTTACAAAGCATTAATGAAACGAAAAAGGCGACAATTATGATGGTTACACATGATGCGGTGGCAGCAAGTTTCTGTACACGTGTTTTATTTTTAAAAGATGGGCTTATTTATAGTGAGCTATATAAAGGTGATAAAACAAGACAGGCATTTTTCCAAGAAATTATGCATACGCAAAGTGTGCTAGGCGGTGACGGTTATGAGTCTTAGTAAGCTAGTATTGCGAAGCATGAAGAAAAATATGAAGCATTATTATTTATACTTTTTTGCACTGATTTTTAGTGTGACACTCTATTTTTCTTTTGTGACATTAGAATATAATGGCGAAGTCTTTGATACAGTTCAGAAGAGTGGTACGGCATCAGCAGGATTTAAAGCAGCAACTTATATTTTGTACTTTATCATTTTATTTTTCGTGTTGTATGCCAATCATTTATTTATGAAACGTCGCAGTAAAGAAATTGGCTTATATCAGCTAATCGGCATGACAAAGGGCTTGATTGTACGATTATTGGCGTTAGAAAGCATGTTATTATTTATCGGTGCAGTCGTTGTAGGAATACTCGTTGGTTTCTTTAGCTCGCGCTTAATCGCCATGATTTTATTGCGCATATTGGAAAAGGAAACGCTTGTGACAATGACCTTTAGTACACAAGCATTAAAACAATCAATCATCGTTTTTGCAATTTTATTAGTCGTGGTGTTAATACAAATGACGTGGATGATCCACCGTGTATCGTTGCTATCGTTATTTAGCGCAGCAAAACAAGCCGATGAGCGTGTGAAGCGATTTAGCCCATTACAAATGGTTATTGGCTTTTTAGGGCTTGTCCTCATTGCTTATGGCTACTATGCTTCAACAAAACTATTTGATATTAATACTGCAGGTAATCTATTTTTAAATATGATCATTATATTAGCTACTACAATTGGTGGGACGTTCCTAGTCTTTCGTTTCTCCGTAGCATTTATTATGAATACTGTTCGTTTAAAGAAAAATGGCCATTTGTCTGTCCATGATGTTTTAGCATTAACGCCTATTATGCACCGCATGAAAAGCAATGCCAAATCATTGACGCTTATTACCGTTTTAACAGGTGTATCTCTTGGGATTACAACATTATCATATATATCATATTATTCTTCAGAAGCATCAGCCTATAGCCAAGTACCTGGCGATTATATTTTGCATGAAGATCAAGGTCAAGACTTTTTAAATAAGTTAAAGGACCATAATATAGCTTTTGATAAGATCGAGTACCGCTTGCAAGGTGTAACAGCTTCCATCGCTCAATTAATGGCTGATGCACATCAAGATAGTCCTTTTAATAATCTGGAAGGGACAATTTATACGATTCCCCTTTCGGATTATCAACAACGGTCACCAAAAGCATCTATATCGGGTAATGATGTTATTTTAACGAACTACGGTGGCTATATGGCCGAGATGTTTCCTTTAGAAAAAGATCGGGATTTAGTAGTATCTGCAGGAGAACTGAAAGAAACATTGCATGTCAAAGCGATTGTAGATGAAAGTATTATTGGTGGAACAGTAACTGCTGGAGGCGGAGGACCGATTTTTGTCGTGTCAGATGCATTGTTTGATAAGTTGGCTACGCAAGCAAAGCTTTTCCCTTGGCATAAACAAACGTCCATTACGTTACAGTCTAAGTCAGACATTGTGCTAGCGGAAAAATTATATAAAGAATCGGGTGCAAATGTTGTCTCGATTATAGATACGGATGGCAATACCCAAAATTACAACATCGATTCTTTTGAAGCTGAGCGCAAAAATAATATTGAATCTCTTGGTTTATCGATTTTTACAACAGCATTTTTAGGGTTAGCATTTTTGACGACTACAGGTAGCATTCTGTACTTTAAACAAATGTCCGAAGCCGAAGAGGAACGAGGAGCATATACCATTTTAAGAAAAATAGGTTTCTCAGAACGAGATATTATGAAGGGCATCTATATGAAACAAGCGTTTAATTTCGGTGTGCCACTATTGATTGGGCAACTCCATAGTTATTTCGCGGTGAAATCAGGCTGGTTCTTATTCGGGTCGGAGTTAACTGCGCCGTTATGGATTGCGATGTGTTGCTATATTGCCTTGTATGCCATTTTTGCAGTCCTGTCAGTTGGCTATTATAAAAAGGTGATTAGAGAATCACTATAGACAGACAGTTAAATAGGAAGAAACTCTAAAAACAGTGTGTCCTTATATAGGGCATGCTGTTTTTTTGTAACGAGGGTGGATTGCTGGCAGTTTTTTGAAACCTTTAAAAACTGCTTGACTTTCACTTGTTAGAATATTAAAGTTTAACATATTAACAATCTAGTGTATGAAAGTGAAGTGTCTTTATGAATGCGGTCATTGTGGCAGTAGCTGTCATGTTAATATTAAGTTTGCTTCGGATCAATGTAGTGCTCTCGCTTGTTTTAGGTGCCTTTGCAGGGGGCTTAACAAGTGGTATGGGTATTCAAGCAACAGTTACATCGTTTACAGAAGGGTTAGGTGCAGGAGCCACTATTGCATTAAGCTATGGTTTACTTGGCGGCTTTGCGATAGCAATTTCCAAAACAGGAATACCGGAATTAATGATTTCTCGTATTTTAAACATATTAAATAAAAATGGATCAAGTAATCGAAAAGGCTTAGTAAAGGTATTAATATTCCTTCTTATATTTATGATGGCGATTTTTTCTCAAAATTTAATCCCGATTCATATTGCCTTTATTCCATTGCTAATACCACCTATTTTAAAGGTTTTAAATATGCTGGAAGTAGACCGTCGTATAATCGCAACGCTAATTGCGGTCGGTTTAATTGGCACTTATAGTTTTGTACCCGCTGGCTTCGGCGCTATTTTCCAAGAGATTGTATCAACACAAGTAACGAATGCGGGAATGGTTGCGAAGGCCAGTGATGTGCCAGCAGCAATGGCTATTCCTATTTTCGGTATGCTCGTTGGTTTAGCGATAGCGTTCTTTGTATATCGCAAGCCACGTAAATATCAACAAAATGATGTTGAAACAACAACATTAAATGTTAATGTAAGCCCAGCGGTTATCATTTCTACAGTAATAGCGTTAATTGTTTCGCTAGTAGCGCAAATCGGGACAGATTCCATGATTGTCGGTGCCTTTGCGGGTATTATGATTATGTATTTCACAGGTGCTCTTAAATGGAGAGAGGCAGATGAAATTTTATCAGAGGGCATGAAAATGATGGCGTTCATTGGCTTTGTCATGATTGCAGCAAATGGCTTTGCATCGGTTATCAATGCAACAGGTGATGTAGATAGTTTAATTACAAGCTCTTTAACGTTCCTCCAAGGCAATAAAAGCTTAGCCGTATTTATTATGTTAGTAATCGGCTTAGTTGTCACAATGGGCATAGGTTCTTCTTTTGCCACAGTGCCGATTATCGCAACATTATTTGTGCCGCTCGCACAGGGATTAGGGATGAGCCCATTAGCCATTCTGTGTTTAATCGGAACAGCAGGTGCTTTAGGAGATGCAGGGTCGCCAGCATCAGATTCAACATTAGGGCCAACAGCAGGTTTAAATGTAGATGGTCAACATAATCATATTTGGGATACATGTGTACCAACATTTATCTTTATCAACATTCCACTTGTTATTTTCGGTTGGATTGCATGCGTGTTCTTCCTATAACGTTAGTAAGCAGTTTCTAAATTTAGAGACTGCTTTTATTGTTCATAAAGTGGTGACAGTAATTGTGGAAAATGTCTGAAAACGTTGGTGTTATCAGGTTATGTGTTGCAAAATGCATAGAAATTATATATACTAGTAAACGGCTTAAATAAGCGAGAAATATTAGTAGTAAAGAAAATCTACAACATTTAAAGGAATTTAGCGAAAAGACTTGCTTATTCTTTTTTTATTGTATATAATGTTGAATGTTGGTCTTTGACTGCGATGAAACGAGAGGTTGCCGACACACCCGGCCGCTTTGCCATGGCGGTGCGTTGGAGAATTTTCGTGGAGAATGTCTAGAAAATAGGCGAGAAGGAGGGAAAATAATGGCAAAACAAAAGATTCGTATTCGTTTAAAAGCGTATGATCACCGTATTTTAGATCAGTCTGCTGAGAAAATTGTGGAGACTGCAAAACGTTCAGGTGCAAGTGTATCAGGTCCGATTCCACTTCCAACTGAGAAGTCTGTGTACACAATTCTACGTGCTGTTCACAAGTACAAAGACTCTCGTGAACAATTCGAGATGCGTACGCATAAACGTCTGATCGATATCGTTAACCCAACACCACAAACTGTTGATGCGTTAATGAAACTTGATTTACCATCTGGCGTTGATATCGAAATCAAACTTTAATGGTAAAAACAATATAACTTTTTAAAACTTACAGGAGGTGTGACAAATGGCTAAAGGAATCTTAGGTAGAAAAATTGGTATGACACAAGTTTTCGCTGAAAACGGCGATTTAATCCCGGTAACAGTTATCGAAGCTACTCCAAACGTAGTTCTTCAAAAGAAAACTGTTGAAACTGACGGCTACGAAGCTATCCAAGTTGGTTTCGAAGATAAGCGCGTTAAGCTTTCTAACAAACCAGAACAAGGTCACGTAGCAAAAGCGAATACTGCTCCTAAGCGCTTCATTCGTGAATTCCGCAACGTGAACGTTGAAGAATACGAAGTTGGTCAAGAAGTCAAAGTAGAAATTTTCGCAGAAGGCGATGTAATTGATGTAACAGGAGTTACTAAAGGTAAAGGTTTCCAAGGTGTTATTAAACGCCACGGACAATCTCGTGGTCCTATGGCCCACGGTTCTCGTTACCACCGTCGTCCTGGTTCAATGGGTCCAGTTGCTCCGAACCGCGTATTCAAACAAAAGAAATTACCTGGTCAAATGGGTGGCACAGTAGTTACAATCCAAAACTTAGAGATCGTTAAAGTTGATGCAGAGCGTAACTTACTACTTGTTAAAGGTAATGTTCCTGGTTCTAAAAAAGCTCTAGTTACAGTTAAAACTGCAATTAAAGCTAACTAATCACTTCAAGAAAGGAGGAAACAGGAATGACAAAAGTATCTGTACTTAGTCAAACAGGTGCTTCAGTTGGTGAAATCGAGTTAAACGAAGCGATCTTCGGAATCGAGCCAAATGAAGCAGTATTATTCGACGCAGTAGTTGCACAACGCGCTTCTCTACGTCAAGGTAATCATAAGGTTAAAAACCGTTCTGAAGTTGCTGGTGGTGGTCGTAAGCCATGGCGTCAAAAAGGAACTGGTCGTGCTCGTCAAGGTTCTATCCGTTCTCCACAATGGCGCGGCGGTGGTATCGTATTCGGTCCAACTCCACGTAGCTATTCTTATAAATTACCTAAAAAAGTTCGTCGTTTAGCTCTTAAATCTGCTTTATCAGCTAAAGTTGTAGAACAAAACTTCTTAGTTCTTGATGCTCTTACACTAGCAGCACCAAAAACAAAAGAATTCACAAAAATCCTTAAAGATCTTTCTTTAGAGAAAAAATCTTTATTCGTAACTGCTGACCTAGATGAAAACGTAGCATTATCTGCTCGTAACATCCCTGGTGTAACAGTTTTAACTGCAAACGGAATCAACGTTCTTGATCTATTAGGTCACGAAAAAGTTGTATTCACTAAAGCTGCAGTAGAAAAAGTTGAGGAGGTGCTTGGATAATGGAAGCACGTGATATTTTAAAACGTCCGGTCATTACTGAGCGTTCTTCAGAACTTATGGCAGAGAAAAAGTATACTTTCGAAGTAGACACTCGCGCTAACAAAACTCAAGTAAAAGACGCTGTAGAAGAAATCTTTGGCGTAAACGTTGAGAAAGTAAACGTTCTTAACTACAAAGGTAAATTCAAACGCGTTGGCCGTTACGGTGGTTACACTAACAAACGTCGTAAAGCGATTGTTAAACTAACTGCGGACAGCAAAGACATCGAATTATTCGAAATGTAATCCTTTAAGGATTTAAGATTTGAACAATCAAGAAGGAGGGAAACACAATGGCGATTAAAAAGTATAAACCTACCTCTAATGGTCGTCGTAATATGACGTCTTTAGACTTTGCGGAAATTACAACTAACAAGCCTGAGAAATCATTGCTTGAACCAACTAAACGCAAAGCTGGTCGTAACAACCAAGGTAAAATCACTGTTCGTCATCATGGTGGTGGTCATAAGAAGCAATACCGTGTCATCGATTTCAAACGTATTAAAGATGGCATTCCAGCAAAAGTTGCTACTATTGAATATGATCCAAACCGTTCTGCGAATATCGCATTAATCAACTACGCTGATGGAGCAAAAGCTTACATCTTAGCACCAAAAGGTCTAGAGGTTGGTCAAACAATCGTTTCTGGTCCAGATGCTGATATTAAAGTAGGTAACACATTACCATTAGCAAACATTCCAATGGGTACAACAATCCATAACATCGAGTTAAAACCTGGTAAAGGTGGACAATTAGTACGTTCTGCTGGTACTTCTGCGCAAGTACTTGGTCGTGAAGACAAATACGTAATCGTTCGTCTACAATCTGGTGAAGTACGTTTAATTCTTGCTACTTGCCGCGCTACAATCGGTCAAGTTGGTAACGAACAACACGAACTAGTACACATCGGTAAAGCAGGTCGTAGCCGTTGGTTAGGTAAACGCCCAACTGTTCGTGGTTCTGTAATGAACCCTAACGATCACCCACACGGTGGTGGTGAAGGACGTTCTCCAATCGGACGTAAATCACCAATGACTCCTTGGGGTAAACCAGCTCTTGGTTACAAAACGCGTAACAAGAAAAACAAATCGGATAAATTCATCATCCGTAGTCGTAAAAAATAAAGTGGTTAAACTACGGTTCTATGTGAGAGCCGTGGTGGAATCACGGAGGGAGGTTCCTACATGGGTCGCAGTTTGAAAAAAGGACCTTTTGTCGATGACCACTTAATGAAAAAAGTGGAAGCGCAAGAGGCTTCTGAGAAGAAACAAGTTATTAAAACTTGGTCTCGCCGTTCTACAATCTTCCCGAACTTCATCGGACTAACAATTGCTGTATATGATGGACGTAAACATGTTCCTGTATACGTAACAGAAGATATGGTAGGCCACAAACTTGGTGAATTCGCGCCGACACGTACTTATAAAGGTCACGGTGCAGACGACAAGAAAACAAGACGCTAATTTTGAGAGGAGGTAAATCCTAATGACACAAGCTAAAGCTATCGCTCGCACAGTACGTATTGCTCCTCGTAAAGTTCGTCTAGTTGTAGACTTAATCCGAGGTAAGCAAGTAGGTGAGGCAGTTGCAATTTTACGTCATACTCCAAAAGCGGCGTCTCCAGTCGTTGAGAAAGTATTAAAATCTGCAGTTGCTAACGCTGAGCACAACTACGATCTTGACATCAACTCTTTAGTTGTTTCTGAAGTATTCGTTGATGAAGGTCCAACATTAAAACGTTTCCGTCCACGTGCACAAGGACGTGCAAGCGCAATTAACAAACGCACAAGCCACATCACTTTAGTGGTATCTGAGAAGAAGGAGGGTTAATCCGTGGGTCAAAAAGTACATCCAATAGGACTGCGCGTTGGTATTATTCGTGACTGGGAGTCAAAATGGTACGCTGAAAAAGACTATGCAACTCTACTTCACGAAGACATCAAAGTGCGTAAATATATTGAAACGGCTCTTAAAGACGCTTCTGTTTCTAAAGTTGAAATCGAACGTGCTGCAAACCGTGTAAACATTACAATTCACACTGCTAAACCAGGGATGGTAATCGGTAAAGGTGGTACTGAAGTTGAAAATCTTCGTAAATACCTTGGCGAATTAACTGGTAAACGTGTACACATCAACATCATCGAAATTAAACGTGCTGATCTTGACGCTCGTCTAGTAGCTGAAAACATCGCTCGTCAATTAGAAAACCGTGTTTCTTTCCGTCGTGCGCAAAAGCAATCGATCCAACGCACAATGCGTGCTGGAGCAAAAGGAATTAAAACACAAGTATCTGGTCGTTTAGGTGGCGCTGATATCGCGCGTGCTGAACACTATAGTGAAGGAACTGTTCCACTTCATACTCTACGTGCTGACATCGACTATGCACACGCAGAAGCTGACACTACTTACGGTAAATTAGGCGTTAAAGTATGGATCTACCGTGGTGAAGTTCTTCCTACGAAGAAATCTGTGGAAGGAGGCAAATAATATGTTATTGCCTAAACGCGTAAAATACCGTCGTGAACACCGCGGAAACATGCGTGGCGAAGCGAAAGGCGGCAAAGAAGTAACTTTCGGCGAATGGGGCTTACAAGCTCAAACTGCTAGCTGGATTACTAACCGTCAAATCGAATCTGCACGTATCGCGATGACTCGTTACATGAAACGTGGCGGTAAAGTTTGGATTAAAATCTTCCCGCACAAACCTTACACGAAAAAACCTCTAGAAGTCCGCATGGGTTCTGGTAAAGGTTCTCCTGAAGGTTGGGTAGCAGTTGTTAAACCAGGAAAAGTTATGTTCGAAATCGCTGGTGTATCTGAAGAGATCGCACGTGAAGCACTTCGTTTAGCATCACATAAGCTTCCTGTAAAATGTAAGATCGTAAAACGTCAAGAAACTGGTGGTGAATCTAATGAAAGCTAATGAAATCCGTGACCTTGCCACTTCTGAAATTGAATTAAAAGTGAAATCACTGAAAGAAGAGCTTTTCAACCTTCGCTTCCAATTGGCGACTGGTCAATTAGAAAACACAGCTCGTATTCGTGAAGTGCGTAAAGCAATCGCGCGTATGAAAACTGTTATTCGTGAAAGAGAAATCAGTGCAAATAACTGATAAAGGAGGTTTTCAAGTATGACTGAGCGTAATCAACGCAAAGTTTACACGGGCCGCGTCGTTTCAGATAAAATGGACAAAACAATTACTGTTTTAGTTGAAACTCACAAAAAGCACAAGCTTTATGGTAAACGTGTAAAGTACTCTAAAAAGTTTAAAGCTCATGATGAGCAAAACCAAGCGAAAATCGGTGATATCGTACGTATCATGGAAACTCGCCCGCTATCAGCTACTAAACGTTTCCGTCTAGTTGAAGTTGTAGAAAAAGCGGTTATTATTTAATAACTATTTCGGAACAACCAATTTCCGAAGGGAGGTAACCTAAGTGATCCAACAAGAAAGTCGTATGAAAGTTGCTGACAACTCAGGTGCACGTGAAGTTCTTACAATTAAAGTGCTTGGTGGCTCTGGCCGTAAAACTGCTAACATCGGTGATATCGTTGTTTGTACAGTTAAGAAAGCAACACCAGGTGGCGTTGTCAAGAAGGGTGACGTTGTTAAAGCTGTTATCGTTCGTACTAAATCAGGCGTACGTCGTAAAGACGGTACTTACATCAAATTTGATGAAAATGCTTGTGTTATTATTCGTGATGATAAATCACCACGCGGAACTCGTATTTTCGGACCTGTTGCACGTGAATTACGTGACAGCAACTTCATGAAAATCGTTTCTCTAGCTCCAGAAGTTCTTTAATTTCATGACAGTGCCAATCAAGGAGGTGCGACAGCATGCATGTAAAAAAAGGTGACAAGGTTAAGGTTATCACTGGTAAGGACAAAGGCAAAGAAGGAGTAATCCTAGCTGCTTTCCCTAAACAAGACCGCGTTCTTGTTGAAGGTGTAAACATCGTGAAAAAACACGTTAAACCTAACCAATTGAATCCACAAGGTGGGATTGTAAGCCAAGAGGCTGCAATTCACGTTTCGAACGTAATGCTAATCGATCCTAAATCTGGCGAGCCGACTCGTGTAGGTTATAAAATCGAAAACGGTAAAAAAGTTCGTGTTGCAAAAAAATCAGGTGCAGTAATCGACTAACTAGTAAATAAAAGAAGGGAGGTACACACATGAGCCGCCTAAAAGAAAAATATTTAAATGAAGTTTCTCCTGCTCTTATGAGCAAATTTGGATATAAATCAGTTATGCAACTTCCTAAAGTTGATAAAATCGTTATCAACATGGGTGTTGGCGATGCAGTTCAAAACTCTAAATCTTTAGATGCAGCAGTTGAAGAATTGACAATTATCACTGGTCAAAAACCAGTAGTAACTAAAGCGAAAAAATCGATCGCAGGTTTCCGTCTACGTGAAGGTATGCCTATCGGTGCTAAAGTTACATTACGCGGTGAGCGTATGTATGAATTCTTGGATAAATTAATCGCAATCGCACTACCTCGTGTACGTGACTTCCGTGGTGTTTCTAAAAAAGCATTCGATGGTCGCGGTAACTACACTCTAGGTGTTAAAGAGCAATTAATTTTCCCAGAAATCGATTACGATAAAGTTTCAAAAGTACGCGGTATGGACATCGTGATCGTAACGACAGCGAACTCTGACGAAGAAGCTCGCGAGTTATTGACACAATTCGGTATGCCGTTCCAAAAGTAATTAAACAAGGAGGGCGAAAACGTGGCTAAAAAATCTATGATCGTTAAACAACAACGTAAGCAAAAGTTTAAAGTGCAAGAATATACACGTTGTGAACGCTGTGGTCGTCCACACTCAGTATATCGCAAATTCAAACTTTGCCGTATTTGTTTCCGAGAACTTGCATATAAGGGACAAATTCCTGGCGTGAAAAAAGCCAGCTGGTAATCCCCTAATTTGGGAAGGAGGTAAATGTAATGACAATGACTGATCCGATTGCAGATATGCTAACTCGCATTCGTAATGCGAACATGGTTCGTCACGAGAAGTTAGAAGTACCAGCTTCCAACGTGAAAAAAGAAATCGCTGAAATTTTAAAGCGTGAAGGTTTCGTACGTGACGTAGAATACGTGGAAGACAACAAACAAGGTATCATCCGTATCTTCTTAAAATACGGTAAAGATAACGAGCGTGTTATCACTGGCCTAAAACGTATTTCTAAACCTGGTCTACGTGTATATGCTAAAACAAATGAAGTGCCTAAAGTACTGAACGGTCTTGGTATCGCTTTAGTGTCAACTTCACAAGGTTTATTAACAGATAAAGAAGCTCGCGCTAAACAAGTTGGCGGCGAAGTTCTAGCATACGTTTGGTAATTAGCAATAAATGAATGGAGGTGCAACTAAATGTCTCGTGTAGGTAAAAAAATTATCGAGGTTCCAGCTAACGTAACTGTTACTGTCGCAGCTGACAACACAGTTACTGTTAAAGGTCCTAAAGGCGAACTTGTTCGTTCTTTCCACCAAGATATGAAAATTGAGCAAGAAGGTAATGTGATCACTGTATCTCGTCCTTCTGAATCAAAAGAACACCGCACAAACCACGGTACAACTCGTGCGCTATTAGCGAACATGATTACTGGTGTTTCTGCAGGTTTCGAAAAATCATTAGAACTTATCGGTGTCGGTTACCGTGCGCAATTACAAGGTAAAAAGCTTGTACTTAACGTAGGTTACTCTCACCCAGTTGAGTTCACACCAGAAGATGGTCTTGAAGTAGAAGTTCCTTCTAACACAAAAATCATCGTTAAAGGTATCAGCAAAGAACGCGTTGGCGCTCTTGCATCTAATATCCGTGACGTTCGTCCACCAGAGCCGTACAAAGGTAAAGGTATCCGTTACGAAGGCGAATACGTTCGTCGTAAAGAAGGTAAAACAGGTAAATAATGCTGCCTAAGCATTAGAAAGGAGTGACCCTTGTGATTACGAAACAGGATAAAAATCAAGTTCGTAAAAAACGTCATGCGCGAGTACGTTCTAAAATTTCGGGTACTGCTGAGCGTCCACGCTTAAACGTATTCCGTTCTAACAAGAACATCTACGCTCAACTTATCGATGACGTAGCAGGCGTAACACTTGTTAGCGCATCTTCTCAAGAAAATGGTTTTGAAGGTGCTGGTAACAACGTAGAAGCTGCATCAAAAATCGGTGAAACAATCGCGAAACGCGCTGCGGAAAAAAACATTACTGCTATTGTATTTGACCGTGGTGGTTACTTATATCATGGACGTGTTAAAGCTTTAGCTGAAGCTGCACGTGAGAACGGTTTAGAATTTTAATAAGAAGGAGGGACACATTTCATGAGTCGAATTGACGCAAACAAACTTGGAGAACTTGAAGAACGCGTAGTTACTATTAACCGTGTTGCTAAAGTTGTTAAAGGTGGACGTCGCTTCCGCTTCACAGCATTAGTTGTAGTTGGCGATAGAAACGGACATGTTGGTTTCGGTACTGGTAAAGCTCAAGAGGTGCCAGATGCTATCCGTAAAGCTGTTGAAGATGCGAAGAAAAACTTAATCGAAGTGCCACGTGTAGGTGGAACAACTCCACACTTAGTGCTTGGTCGCTTCGGTGCAGGAGAAATCCTAATTAAACCTGCTGCTCCTGGTACAGGGGTTATCGCTGGTGGTCCAGTACGTGCCGTACTAGAACTTGCTGGTATTACTGATATTCTTTCAAAATCACTTGGATCTAACACACCAATCAACATGGTGCGTGCTACTGTTCAAGGTTTAACTGAATTAAAACGCGTAGAGGACGTTGCAAAATTACGTGGCAAATCAGTGGAAGAAATATTAGGATAAGGGGGGAATAATAATGGCTAACAAATTAGAAATCACCCTTACAAAATCTGTGATCGGTTCTAAACCGGCACAACGTAAAACTATTGAAGCTCTTGGATTACGTAAATTAAATCAAACTGTTGAGAAAGCTGATAACGCTGCTACTCGCGGTATGCTTGATAAAGTAGCTCACTTAGTTACTGTAAAAGAAAATTAATTTTCAATTAATGAACAAGGAGGTGCCACCCACTATGAAACTGCATGAGTTAAAACCAGCAGAAGGTTCTCGTAAACAACGCAATCGCGTTGGTCGTGGTATCGGTTCTGGTAACGGTAAAACAGCAGGTAAAGGTCATAAAGGTCAAAACGCTCGTTCTGGTGGCGGTGTACGCCCAGGCTTTGAGGGCGGTCAAAACCCGTTATTCCGTCGTTTACCTAAACGTGGCTTTACGAACATTAACCGTAAAGAATACGCTATCGTTAACCTTGACACATTAAACCGTTTCGAAGACGGTGCAGAAGTAACAACTGCATTATTACTTGAAACTGGTCTAGTGAGCAATGAGAAAGCTGGAATTAAAGTTCTTGGAAACGGAACACTTAACAAAAAGCTTACTGTAAAAGCTCATAAATTCTCAGCTTCAGCTAAAGAAGCAATCGAGAATGCCGGCGGAACTACTGAGGTGATTTAATGTTTCAGACGATCTCTAACTTTATGCGTGTTCGAGATATAAGAAATAAAATCATTTTCACTCTTTTAATGTTAATCGTTTTCCGTATTGGTACATTCATACCAGTACCGAACGTTGACGCAAATGTATTAAAGGCAACTGATGAGTTTAACCTCGTTGGTTTCCTCAATACTTTTGGCGGTGGTGCTTTGAAAAACTTCTCTATCTTCGCGATGGGGATTATGCCATACATCACAGCCTCAATTATTGTTCAATTATTGCAAATGGACGTAGTACCGAAGTTTGCTGAGTGGGCAAAGCAAGGTGAAGTCGGAAGACGTAAACTTGCACAATTTACTCGTTACTTTACAATTATTCTTGCCTTTATCCAATCATTTGCCATGTCATTTGGCTTCAACAAAATGTATGGTGGATCTTTGATTAAAGAAGAAGGAATTCTAACTTACGTTACAATTTCAATTGTATTGACAGCGGGTACAGCTTTCCTTGTATGGCTTGCTGAGCAAATTACTGCACACGGTGTTGGTAATGGTATTTCTGTTGTTATCTTCGGAGGTATCGTTGCAGCATTACCTACAGGAATAAACCAAATTTATGCACAACAAATTGAGGGTGCTGGTGATAAACTGTTTATTAACATTATCATCCTTGCATTACTTGCTTTGATTTTACTTGCAATTGTCGTTGGGGTTATTTACGTGCAACAAGCACTTCGTAAAATTCCAATTCAATATGCAAAACGAGTTACTGGACGTAACCAACAAACTGGTGGTCAACAAACGCACTTACCGTTAAAAGTAAATGCTGCAGGGGTTATTCCGGTAATCTTCTCAGTAGCGTTCCTTGTTACACCTCGTACGTTAGCTGCGTTCTTTGGTCAAAACGATGTAACAGCATTCATTGAAAACACTTTTGATTATCAAAAGCCAGTTGGGATGTTGATTTACGTTGCATTGATCGTCGCGTTCACTTATTTCTATGCATTCGTACAAGTGAATCCAGAAAATGTGGCAGACAACTTGAAAAAACAAGGTGCTTACATTCCAGGTATTCGCCCGGGTGAAAACACTCAAACGTATTTAACAAGCGTGTTATATCGTCTAACTTTTGTTGGCGCGATTTTCTTAACTGTAATTGCTGTAATGCCGATTATATTCATCAATCTTATGAATCTACCTGCTTCAGTGCAGATCGGTGGTACTAGTATTATTATCGTAGTCGGCGTAGCGCTAGAAACGATGAAACAGCTAGAATCACAACTTGTTAAACGTCACTACAAAGGCTTTATGAAATAATGTTGGTTTTTAGGGAACGTTCTACGTTTCCTTTAAATCAACAAACCTTTTGTGGGAGGACTATTTCCGATGAATATCGTTTTAATGGGTCTGCCAGGTGCCGGTAAAGGTACACAGGCAGATAAAATTGTTGAGAAGTATGCAATTCCTCATATTTCTACAGGAGATATGTTCCGTGCCGCTATTAAAGATGGTACAGAACTAGGCTTACAGGCTAAATCGTTTATGGATCAAGGTGCACTAGTACCTGATGAAGTAACGATTGGTATTGTTCGTGAGCGACTTGCTAAACCTGATTGTGAAAAGGGCTTCTTATTAGATGGATTCCCACGTACTGTTCCACAAGCTGAAGCTTTAGATAGCATTTTAGCTGATCTTGGTAAAGCTATCGAGCATACGTTAAACATTCAAGTTGAAAAAGATGAGCTAATCGCTCGTTTATCAGGTCGTCGTATTTGTAAAACATGTGGCACTTCTTATCATTTAATTTTCAATCCACCAGCTGTGGAAGGGAAATGTGATAAAGATGGTGGCGAACTTTACACACGTGCGGATGATAATCCTGAAACGGTTGCAAACCGTCTGGAAGTTAATATGAATCAAGCACAACCATTGCTGAATTTCTATGAAGCAAAAGGTGTGTTAACAAATATAGATGGACAGCAAGATATTAATAAAGTGTTTGCTGATCTTGATGCTCTATTACAGGGCAGCCGCAGCTGATACCCGGCTCCGGGCGCAGAATACTGCTTCCGCGGGAGGCATGCGGGAGCAACACCGAAACATAATTTTTTTGAGAGTTGCAAAAGCATATTGTGCCCGGTATATATTTCTTTTAAAAAGTGCAACATTACTTTTGAGAGAGTATAATGGGTTTCGTGGAAGCATCTGTGTAACGGGTATGAATATCTCATCAAAGACATTCCGGTATTCGTGTAAACATGGGAGATTCAGTGCCCATACTGGTCCTGTATATTCCGTGGATTGTGTGAAGCGAAACCAGACGAGCGTCTTTCAAACATCTCTCATACAATCCAAACATATGTTGAAACGAGGTTGCTTCTATAGTTGCAGCAGATATCCGTTTGATGTAACGATGAGAACTTTAATTTGCATATAGAGAGGAGAGACAGAGTAGATGGCGAAAGATGATGTAATTGAAGTCGAAGGGACAGTTGTTGAGACTTTGCCAAACGCGATGTTTAAGGTAGAATTAGAAAATGGACATGTGATTTTAGCACACGTATCTGGTAAGATTCGTATGCACTTTATCCGCATTCTACCTGGAGATAAGGTTACTATCGAGTTATCTCCTTATGATTTAACTCGCGGTCGTATCACATACCGTTTTAAATAATCTTTTGCGCTCCGGACTACTAAGGAGGTTAGGTTAGATGAAAGTGAGACCATCTGTGAAACCGATCTGCGAAAAATGTAAAGTAATTCGCCGACGCGGTAAAGTAATGGTAATCTGTGAAAATCCTAAACACAAACAAAAACAAGGTTGATTCTAAAGGAGGTGCACAACGTACATGGCACGTATTGCTGGTGTTGACATTCCTCGCGACAAACGCGTGGTAATTTCATTAACTTACATTTACGGTATTGGTAAAACTACAGCTCAGAAAGTATTAGCTGACGCAGGTATTTCAGAAGATACACGCGTACGCGACTTAACTGAAGATCAGTTAAACCAAATCCGTGAACAATTAGATTCTTACAAACTTGAAGGTGACTTACGTCGCGAAACTTCATTAAACATTAAACGTCTGATGGAAATCGGTTCATTCCGTGGTATCCGTCACCGTCGTGGTTTACCTGTTCGTGGTCAAAATACGAAGAACAATGCGCGTACGCGTAAAGGTCCTCGTAAAACAGTTGCGAACAAGAAAAAATAATACGTAAAGGAGGTTCCTTCTTAACATGGCTCGTAAACAACAAACTCGTAAACGTCGTGTGAAAAAGAATATCGAATCTGGTATTGCACACATTCGTTCTACATTTAACAATACAATTGTAACGATTACAGATATGCAAGGTAACGCTGTATCTTGGTCAAGTGCTGGTGCTCTTGGTTTCCGTGGTTCACGTAAATCTACACCTTTCGCTGCACAAATGGCTGCAGAAACTGCTGCTAAAACATCCCTTGAACATGGTCTGAAAACGTTGGAAGTAACTGTTAAAGGTCCTGGTGCTGGTCGTGAAGCTGCAATTCGTGCACTTCAAGCTGCTGGTTTAGAAGTAACTGCTATTAAAGACGTTACTCCAGTTCCTCACAATGGTTGCCGTCCGCCAAAACGTCGTCGCGTGTAATGGGTGCGTCTCATATTGTATGAGAACATCATTTTTTGTACAGACTGTCTTGTGCAGATAATAAACGATACGTCACTGACGATCGAATCTATGATGGAAAGAACCTATACATTCGATGTTTTGAAGGAGGGTAAATGAAATGATCGAAATTGAAAAACCAAAGATTGAAACGGTGGAGATCAGCGAAGATTCCAAATATGGAAAGTTTGTTGTAGAACCGCTTGAACGCGGATATGGAAACACTTTGGGTAATTCTTTACGTCGTATCCTTCTGTCTTCATTACCAGGAGCTGCAGTCACTTCAATCCAAATTGATGGTGTACTTCACGAGTTCTCAACTGTAGAAGGCGTTGTAGAAGATGTAGCTTCAATTATTTTGAACGTGAAAAAGCTTGCTCTTAAAATCTACTCTGACGAAGAAAAAGTTATTGAGATTGATGTAAAGGGCGATGGAACAGTTACGGCTGCTGACATTACACATGACAGTGACGTAGAAATTTTAAACCCAGATCTATATATTGCAACAATCGCTAAAAACGGTCATTTACGTATGCGTATGTACGCTCAACGCGGCCGTGGTTACACTCCTGCTGATCAAAACAAACGTGAGGATCTTCCTATCGGCGTGATCCCGATCGACTCTATTTACACTCCAGTATCACGCGTCAATTTCCAAGTGGAAAATACTCGTGTAGGTCAGTCTTCTGACTACGATAAACTTTCTCTTGATGTGTGGACAGATGGTAGCATCGGTCCGAAAGAGGCGATTTCGCTCGGAGCAAAAATTTTAACCGAGCATCTAAACATCTTTGTTGGCATGACTGATGAGGCACAAACTGCTGAAATCATGGTCGAAAAAGAAGAAGATCAAAAAGAAAAAGTTTTAGAGATGACTATCGAAGAACTTGATCTTTCTGTTCGTTCTTATAACTGCTTAAAACGCGCTGGTATTAATACAGTACTAGAACTTGCGAATAAGTCAGAAGACGACATGATGAAAGTTCGTAACCTTGGACGTAAGTCATTAGAAGAAGTAAAAGCGAAGTTAGAAGAGCTTGGTTTAGGATTACGCAAAGAAGACTAAGCGATTTAAACAAAACTTATAAGATCAGATATTTTTTATAAAGGAGGGAAACATCCATGGGTTACAGAAAACTTGGTCGTACAAGTTCTCAACGTAAAGCGATGTTACGTGACTTAGCTACTGATTTAATCATCAACGAGCGTATCGAAACTACTGAGGCTCGCGCTAAAGAAGTACGTAAAGCTGTTGAAAAAATGATTACTTTAGGTAAACGCGGAGATTTACACGCACGCCGTCAAGCTGCTGCATTCATCCGTCGTGAACTAGTAACAACTACTGACGAAGAAGGTAACGAAACAACTTCATTTGCGCTACAAAAGCTATTTGATGATGTTGCACCACGTTACGCAGAACGTCAAGGTGGTTACACTCGTATTCTTAAAGTAGGTCCTCGTCGTGGTGACGGTGCACCTGTTGTTGTGATTGAACTAGTTTAATCATAAGAGAACACAAGTGGTGAAGAGGGTGGAACCACCACCCTCTTTTTTATAAAACGATTTATACGACAAATAATTAAGCTGAGCGTTATGATGAGCGGACACGGTTGTGTGGCGTCTCGTTTAGCTCTCCGCACCTCATTCAAAAGAAGCAAGGGCTTGAGCACCCGTGTTTCTTGTAAATGTAACGACTAGCGCATTTCTATCGAATGAGGTGCGCGCTTTTTTATTATTAACAGCGCCAATTGATGGTGCTTTTTTTAATATATAGGAATTAGTGTGCAAGCATTTTTCTTATACCGACATATTGATTGTAGTAGAATTCATACATAAAAAAGTGTAAGTTAGTTAGTATAGCTGAGCATGTAGAGAGGAGTTCTAGAAATGCCTGAAATTTTATCGTTAAATAATGTGACGTTTTCATATACACCTGAAAATCCAGAGCTGCGAAACGCTGTTGAAAATGTAAGCTTTGCTGTGCAGGAAGGTGAGTGGATTGCCATCGTGGGCCATAATGGTTCAGGGAAATCAACGATCGCCAAACTGATGAACGGTTTATTATTCCCACAGCAAGGGGACGTTCGTATATTACGTGAAGTATTAAATGAAGATAACCTTTGGCAATGCCGCTCGCAAATGGGTATGGTTTTTCAAAATCCAGACAATCAGTTTGTCGGTGCTACCGTACAAGATGATGTTGCCTTTGCGCTTGAAAATAACGGCATCCCTTTTGAAGAGATGGTTAAACGTGTGCATGCCGCATTGGACCAAGTAAAGATGGGCCATTTTTTAGACCACGAGCCACATCATTTATCGGGAGGGCAGAAGCAACGTGTCGCTATTGCAGGGGCATTAGCTTTAAAGCCAAAGCTACTTATTTTAGATGAAGCCACATCGATGTTAGATCCACAGGGGCGTATAGAAGTATTACAAACAGTGCAAACATTACGCGCTGAAACAGGGCTAACCGTGTTATCGATTACCCATGATTTAGAAGAAGCCATGTTGGCCGATCGTATACTGTTCATGAATGATGGTAAGAAGTTTGCGGAAGGTTCACCTGCTGAAATTTTTTCATTAGGGGACAAGCTAACGGAGCTAGGACTTGATCTACCATTTGCCATGAAGTTATCAAAGCTATTGCAAAAGGAAGGTGTTCCGTTAATGGGACAACATATGACAGAAGAAGAGTTGGTGAATGATATATGGACATCAAACTTCAACAAGTAAGCTATGCCTACGCTCAAGGCACACCCTTTGAAAAACGTGCATTATTCGATGTTAATTTTGACATTCCATCGCATACTTACCAAGCGATTATTGGTCATACTGGTTCCGGTAAGTCGACGATCCTTCAGCATTTTAATGCACTGTTAAAGCCTACAACCGGCACGGTGCAAATAGGCGATCGTACAGTGGAAGCTGGCAAAAAGGCGAAAGATTTAAAAGCGATTCGCCAACGTGTCGGCATTGTTTTTCAATTTCCAGAGCATCAGCTGTTTGAAGAAACAGTTTTAAAGGATATTATGTTCGGGCCTATGAATTTCGGCGTTGCAGAAAAAGAGGCTGAAGCGCGTGCAAGAGAGCTTGTTCGTTTAGTTGGCTTGCCAGAAAATGTGCTCGATAAGTCACCGTTTGATTTATCAGGAGGGCAAATGCGACGTGTAGCAATTGCTGGTGTGTTAGCAATGGAGCCTGAAGTCATTGTTTTAGATGAACCAACTGCTGGGCTAGACCCCCGTGGTCAAAAAGAAATTATGGACATGTTTTATGCGTTACATCAGGAGCGTAATTTAACGACGATTCTTGTAACGCACAGTATGGAAGATGCCGCTCGTTATGCGGACAATATTATCATTATGCATGAGGGCAAAAATGTATTGAGTGGGACACCACGTGAGATTTTTAAGGATGTTGAGACATTAAAGCAATTTCGTTTAGAGCCACCTCGTATTGTACGCTTCCAACAAAAAATGGAGAAGATGATGAATGCATCTTTAGCAAAGGTATGTTTAACAGAAGAGGAGCTAGCGAGTGAAATGGCTCGATTATTGAGAGAGGAGCGTGCAGAGTCATGATGGAGAAGATGATTTTCGGGCGCTTCCTGCCAGGAGATTCTCCTGTTCATAGGCTTGACCCACGATCTAAACTCATATTCGTATTTGCCTTTATTATTATCGTATTTTTAGCGAATAATACAATAACGTATGCAATACTATTAGCTTTTACATTGCTCATTGTTTTAGTGTCACGTATACGCCTGTACTTTTTAATTAATGGCTTGAAGCCTGTACTCTTTTTAATGGCGTTTACTTTCTTGCTTCATGTTTTTATGACGAAAGAAGGCGACCTTTTATTTCATTGGAAGTTTATTTCCGTCTATGAAGGTGGCGTTCGTCAAGGGATCTATATTGCAACACGTTTCCTTGTGCTCGTGTTTATGACGTCTATTTTAACACTGACAACATCACCAATCTCCATTACAGATGGGATTGAAGTGTTACTCAACCCATTGAAAAAAATAAAAGTGCCTGTACATGAGTTAGCACTAATGATGTCTATTTCACTGCGCTTTATTCCAACGTTGATGGATGAGACAGATAAGATTATGAAGGCGCAAATGGCACGTGGTTCCGATTTATCTTCAGGGCCAATTAAAGATCGTATTAAAGCGGTTGTACCACTGTTAGTACCACTCTTTGTTAGTGCATTTAAACGTGCAGAAGACTTGGCGACTGCGATGGAAGTTCGAGGCTATCGAGGCGGCGAAGGACGTACGCGCTATCGCAAGCTCAAATGGGACATGGGTGATACACTAGCACTTGTGCTATTACTAGCAATGGCAGTTTTATTATTTTTCTATAGAAGTTAAAGGAGTAGCTTTATGCGACGATTAAAAGCAATTATTAGTTATGATGGAACGCAGTTTTCTGGTTATCAAGTGCAACCAGGAGAGCGTACTGTACAAGCAGAAGTAGAGCGTGTACTTGCTGTTATGCATAAAGGTAACAATATTAAAGTAACGGCAAGTGGTCGCACAGATGCGAGAGTACATGCAACTGGACAAACATTACATTTTGATACGCCGCTTGCTATACCGGTAGAAAAGTATATGAAAGCATTGAATGTGCAGCTTCCGAGAGATATCCGTGTACGATCCGTTGAGGAAGTAGCAGCTGATTTTCATGCGCGCTATAGTGTAACAGGAAAACGCTATCGATATATATGGTCGTGTGAGCCTGTACAAAGCCCTTTCCGCAGACATTACACAGTAGAGACGAATGGTGTGAAACCAGACGTAAATGCGATGCAGGAGGCTGCTAAGGCTATCATTGGGACACATGATTTCTCATGTTTCTGTGCGGCAAATACGAGCGTGCAAAATAAAGTGCGAACAGTCAACGCACTCGAATTTGAATGGCATGGTGAAGAGCTACATATGGTCATTGAAGGAAGTGGCTTCTTATACAATATGGTGCGCATCATTGCCGGCACTTTATGGGAAGTCGGTATAGGACGCCGGGAAGTGGAAAATGTTGAGGCGGTCGTTGCATCGATGGATCGCGACCAAGCAGGCAAAACGGCACCACCGCAAGGCTTATACCTTGAGAAAGTATTCTATTAGAGCAATTTTTAAAGGGAATACTGTATGTTTTTTTAGTGCTAGAATTCGCATGAATGGAACAAAATATAAGGGGCAAAATGCCAATGTAAATGCTAAATGTTACCCTGTACAACTTCACCAGGTGTTTAATGAAATTACTTGACTTTAAAAGTCATTCATTATATGATAACAGATGGTATTTTCATTACCACCACAAATAAGCCCCGAAACTTATAGTGTAGACTAATGAAAAATAACGGTAATCGAATCGATTAGGAGGATATATACATGCGTACAACATTCATGGCTAAAGGTCACGAAGTAGACCGTAAATGGTTAGTAGTTGATGCAGAAGGCCAAACTCTTGGACGTTTAGCTTCTGAAGTAGCTGCAATCTTACGTGGTAAACATAAACCAACATTCACACCAAACGTTGACACAGGTGATCACGTAATCATCATCAACGCTGACAAAATCCATTTAACTGGTAACAAATTAGAGGGTAAACTTTACCGTCACCATACTCAATTTGCGGGTGGTTTAAAAACTCGTACTGCTGGTGAAATGTTAGAAAAGTACCCAACACGTATGATCGAATTAGCTGTAAAAGGGATGCTTCCTAAAAACTCTTTAGGTCGTAAAATGTTCGGTAAACTTAACGTTTACACTGGAACTGAGCACCCACATGCTGCACAAAAACCAGAAGCTTATGAGCTTCGCGGATAATATAATTTAAGAGGAGGATATTACTTTGGCACAAGTTCAATACATCGGCACTGGTCGCCGTAAAAGCTCTGTAGCTCGTGTACGTTTAGTACCAGGTACAGGTAAAATTGTTATCAACAAACGTGAAATCGAAGAATACGTACCATTCGCTGCATTACGTGAAGTAATTAAACAACCATTAGTAGCTACTGAAACTACAGGAAGCTATGATATCCACGTAAACGTTAACGGTGGTGGATACACTGGTCAAGCTGGAGCTGTACGTCATGGTATCGCTCGTGCTCTACTTCAAGTAGACCCAGATTTCCGTGCTGCACTTAAATCAGCTGGATTACTTACTCGTGATTCACGCATGAAAGAACGTAAAAAACCAGGTCTACGCGGCGCTCGTCGTGCACCTCAGTTCTCAAAACGTTAATCAACCGATTATATGCGTTTTCAAAACCCTTTCCCACTTTTGTGGGGAGGGTTTTTTTGTGTTTTTAATAAAGCTCCCTTATTAAAAATATTGAAAAATCTCTGCTGTTTTTAGTAAAATTTTTAAAAGAGAATATTAGATGTGAAGGGATGTAGAGATTTAAACTTACATAACAAAGGATGTGAAAATGTTCTTATGAATATGGAAAAGAAGCAAGACCTTGCTTTCAAGTTTATTCTCGCCTACTTTATCGTTTTCATTATCTTAAAAGAAATATTTACTTTTTCTAGGCTGGTTAATTATGCTGTACCCATCATTGGAGTCCTCATTGCAGCATTTTTACGTTATAAATTGATTGTAAAAAATCGGAATAACTCTTATGGATTAAAGTCTACGTGTCGTGCCCTTCAGTGTTTATATTTAATACCCCCAGACCTAAAAATTATAGAATATCCAAAAAAGAGCGTGGACTTCAATTAAATAGACATAGGATGTGGAAATAATCTTATGAAGAAGAAACGAGACATTGCTGTAATATTTATTGTCACTTATTTTGGCGGGATTTCTATTTTAGCTAAACTATTCTCATTTTCGGTTTTGACTAATTATGTGCTTTGTTTCATTGGCGCCGTGATTAGTTCGATACTTATCTATTTCAAAAAAGAAAAAACTTAAATCAACCTATTATGCCTCTATTTAAAGTATTGTCGTAGAAGATTTTAAAGTAGGGAGATACTATGACGAGAGAAAAAATAATCAAAGAAATAGAATCACTGTTATTTACAGAAGCTGAATTTGGAGCACTTTTCGATATTCAAATCGATTATTTAAAGGAAAGTGTAAGATTAGATGTGCTTAGTACAAGCAGAAAACAAATTAAAAAGACCATGCTATTATTTGAACAAGTACTTTCTTTGTATATGTGTAAGTCTGAGGATGCAGAGGGCTTTCGTTTAAATGAACTGAACGATGAGGATGAAGCCTTATTATCAGAAATTAGCTACCACCCATATGGCTTTGGGAAAATAAATGTAGAAACTATAAATGCCAAAATAGAGGGCATTGAAAGAATTACGTCAAATACCAACTTTTATTTCCAAGTAAACAATAAAGATTATTTCTTTCTTGAGGCCAATTGTTTGCTAATCAATCATAAAGTCTTTAATAATCTTTTAATGTTTAAAAAGGATACATGAAAAAGTGAGGTGGTGCTATGGCAAGAGTGCATATTATTGAGGAAATTCAAAGGTTGTTATTTACAGAGGCAGAGTTTGGAAGAGTTTTTGATGTTCAAATTGATTATTTAAAAGAAACTGTGAGATTAGATATTCTTAGTATAAATAATGTAGGAATTGAACAATCGCGTGTATTGTTTGAACAAGTACTGTCACTATATATGTGCCAATTTGATGAGATAGAAGGCATTCGTTTGAATGAGTTTAATGATACAGACGATGCATTACTATCAGAAATCAGCTACCATCCATATGGCTTCGGTAAAATAAATGCCAACTTAAAAGGTATCAAAGAAATTTCTTCAAATACCAATTTTTATTTTCAGTTAAACAATAAAGACTATTTCTTTATAGAAGCGAATCGCTTAGTCATCAATAATAAAGTGTTTAATAATTTGTTAGTTCCTTAAAAAACATGAATTCTTTTAAATGAAGGAGATAGTATGGAACAGGAAAAAGTAATGGAAGAAATTCAAACACTACTAACAGAAGAAGAGGCGTTAGGTGTCGTGACGAATGTAGATATAGGTTATTTTGGAGAAACCGTTAAATTAGTGATCGCTAAAAAACACAAACAGGAAGTGTTGAAAAAGGTTGTTTTCTTTGAACAAGTACTGTCTTTCTACATGTGTCAGCTCGAAGATCTAGAGGGCTTTCGTTTAAATGACTACGATTACGGAGATGAGTTATTGCTATCAGATATTAGCTATCATCCAAATGGCTTGGACAAAATTACAATCGAAAGTTTAGATCCGGAATTAAAGGGCATTGAGGAAATCTCATCTTCTACAAATTTTAGCTTCCACATCAACAATAAAGATTGTTTCTTTATAGAAGCGAATCGTTTCGTTTTTGAGGGCAAGGTGTTTAAAGATTTAATCGCGCCAGAACATGAGCTGAAATGGGAAGATGAAAGTTGATTGACTAGAAGCTGTGCGTGGAGCGTACCGAAACATAAATCATACATTTTAAACTCTCAAGAAGCTTGGGAGTTTTTTTGTTTACTTTCTAGCATAGTTCCATCACAAACTTCGTACACTATTTATAAAGGGTGGTGGATATGGGTGAAGCGCTGGCTTGCACTAGGAGTAATTATGCTAATGAGTATAGTGGTCGTGGCATATGAAACGAATGCTTCGGACCGCAACTTCTTCTTACCTGACCCACTTGGTGGCATAAAAATTGTCATTGATGCGGGACATGGTGGTCAGGATGGAGGTGCTTCAAAGGGCGAAGTAATTGAAAAGGACATTACACTGGCAATTGCTCAGCACGTGGAGAAGCAACTAAAGAAGAAAGGCGCAACAGTCGTGATGACGCGTACAACGGATGGAGATGTTATTGATGAACATGCGTCATCCGAAAAGTTTGGCACACTAAGAGAACGAAAAAAGCAGGATATCTTTTTACGAAAAGATATTGTGGCAAAAGAACAACCAGATATGTTTATTACAATTCATGCCAATGCAATTCCTGAAACAAAGTGGCGTGGAGCGCAGGTGTTTTATCATAAAGACGGACATGCTGATGGCGAAATACTAGCTAAGAACATTCAGCAATCAATCCGTACAAACTTACAGAATACAGATCGAGAGGCTTTGTCGATCAAGCAAATCTACTTGCTGAAAAAGGCAGAAGTACCTGCTGCATTAGTGGAGACTGGATTTATCAGCAACGATGAGGAACGTGCATTATTAACCGATAAAAAATATCAGGAAAAAATGGCCAATGCAATAGTTGAAGGTATCGAAAACTATATGCTTGAAAAAATTGAATAGAGCAACTGCTACTATGTAAATCAAAGCATTATGATATACTAACATTGACAGAAAATAAGGGGAGTGTTCGTCGTGATAACTGAACAACAAGTACGAGAAATACTGGGACAACTACAAGATCCATTTTTACATAAATCCTTGGCAGAAACTGACGGCATTACGAACGTGGCAATTAAAGAAGAAAAAAATCATGTCAGTGTAAAAATTGCGATTGCTAAAACAAATACGCCTGAACAAATGCAACTTCAAATGAAAATTGTAGATGCATTAAAAGAAGCGGGTGCTAACACAGTTGGTATTCGCTTTGAGGAGTTATCGGCAGAAAAATTACAAAGCTTCCGTGGCACAGCAACTGAAGCAGAAGCACAGGATATTTTATCACCACTAAGCACAGTGCAAGTGATTTCAATTGCTTCAGGTAAAGGTGGCGTAGGGAAATCTACAGTATCTGTGAACTTAGCGGTAGCTTTAGCGCGTTTGGGTAAAAAAGTAGGCCTTATTGATGCTGACATTTATGGATTTAGTGTGCCAGATATGATGGGTGTTACGGATATGCCGAAGGTAGTAGATAATCGCATATTCCCAGTTGACCGTTTTGGTGTAAAGGTAATCTCAATGGGATTCTTTGTCGAAAATAACGCACCAATCGTTTGGCGTGGGCCAATGTTAGGTAAGGTATTAGATCAATTCTTCCGTGATGTGGAATGGGGCGAGTTAGATTACCTTCTATTAGATTTACCACCAGGTACAGGTGATGTCGCTTTAGACATCCATCAAATGTTACCTTCTTCAAAAGAAATTGTTGTAACAACGCCTCACCCAACAGCAGCCTTCGTTGCAGCTCGTGCAGGGGCAATGGCTTTACAAACGGACCATGAAATTCTAGGTGTTATTGAGAACATGGCATGGTATGAGTCAAAATCAGGGGAGCGTGAATTTGTATTTGGCCAAGGTGGCGGTGCAAAATTAACGGAAGAACTTCGTACCGAGCTACTTGGACAAATTCCGTTAGGTCAACCAGATTGGACTGATGAAGAATTTGCACCTTCTGTCTATGCTGAAAAGCACCCAACAGGACAAACGTATTTAGATATTGCGACGAAAATCATTAATAAATTAAATAAATAAACACAAAAAGATTTCCTCAAATAGCTGAGGAAATCTTTTTTGTTCTGTGAAGTTACTTGCTCTTTTCATCCTTATTTGAGCTGCCACTACCATCAGCGCTAGCCTCTTTTTTGCTACCACTTTCTGATGAGGCACTTTCACCGCTTTTTTGAATAAGCTCCTGCCATTTTGCCTGCATTAGGGGACTTTCAATCGTTTCCTTCACGACTTCCTCCATTTGCTTGCGAAGATTGGATGATTTTAAAATCGTCTCCATTTGCTTTTGCATATCAGGTTGACCAAAGAATGACTCCATATCCTTTTGGAACGTAGGGTCTTTCATTAGCTCCTTCATAATATCCTGTTGCTGCTTCTGCATACTTTTGGCTACAGTTTCTTTAAATTTTGGATCTTCGAATGTCTTTTTCCAAAAATCTTCAGCTTCTTTTGAAAGCAAAGTTTCTTCTGTCGCCTTTTTCACTTCATCGTGTTCCAATATTAATAATTCACGAAAACTTGGTTCTTCTAAAAGCTGGCGTAACGCTTTTTTACCATCGTCAGTTTGTAGAGAGTCAATCATAATTTTTTTTATCTCATCATAAGACATGTTAGAGGTTTTATCTTGTGAGCAGGCGGCAAGTAAAAGCGTCAAAAGCAGTAATAAAGTCAATTTTCGCATGAAACATCAGTCCTTTCTATAGATAGACTCTTTCAATTATTGTTCACATTTATGAGGACTTTATGTATAGCTTGCGAAGAGAAATAGCTTTTTTAACAATGCATTGTTAAAATGATTACAGATATATGAAGAAATTGGGGGACTTTGAGTTGTGACGATACGAAATTGGGCAAAGTTTTTCTTCTTTGCAATGCTCGTTGGTGGCGTAGTCAACGGAATTTTTAGTTTATTTATTCGATGGAGCTTCTTTCAACCATATGTAACGAATGGTCAATGGGGTGAATTTTTCGCAGGGCTTTTATGGATGATATTTCTAGGGTTTACAATGAGTGTTATTGCACAAGCAGGGTTTTTCGCTTATTTAACACTGCATCAAGTAGGTGTGAACATCTTTAGAACACTAACATTGTGGAATTGGGTACAGCTATTATTAATTGCTTTTACTATTTTCGATATTATCTTCTTCCGCTTTGTACCAGGTGTGAAGGATGGACAAAGCTGGTTATTTTATGTCGGGCTGTTAATTGTTTTAATTTTCGGGTCAATTGCTACAGCTGTTCAAAAGGTAAAAATGACAGGGAAAAAACATGTGTTAGTGTCTGCATTGTTTTTTATGATTGTCATTACAACATTGGAGTGGACAATCGCATTAATGGGGCGTGATGAAAACATTAATGAATACGTTGCCCTTTTATTATTCCCGTTATTAGCTGTCAATGCCTATCAATTATTAGTCTTACCAAAATACAATGCAAAATCCGATGAAGATCGCAAGAAATTAGAAGCACGTCGAAAAGCGCGATTGAATCAAACAAAAAATGCATAATTAACGCTAAAATGAGTAGCCTCGAAATAATGAGGCTACTTTTATTATGGGGTTTTTTTAGATTGAACAGAGTAACCAAATATATTTTCTTCTATAGACATAAATTTATTCTGCTGTAATAAAGTATTTAATTCTTTAAAAGATACTTTGTTGTCTTGATGCAACGAAATAAATAAAAAATCACCTTTTTGCAATTTTGGTGTTTTTTCTCCTTGCCATATAAGTGAAGGAGAAAGAATGTTTACTTGTTTTTGAAATAAACTTTTTTGTAGCTCTTGAGAGTATTGATGATTCCGTGTAGCAAACCACAGTGGTGTTGTTTTTAAATATTTTTCATAAGTCGTCACATCTTTTTGTATTAACGCAATATCAATTGGTTCTTCTATGGAATCATCAGGACCTAATAATCCAGTAGGGAGTTTTCTTTCTTGTATGACTTTAATATGTTCAGGTGAACGTTCAATCCATGCTGCGTCTAACAGAAGAAGCGGATAAGGACCTTTTACATTTTTAAGCCAATCTAAAAGTGCTTCGTCAGAAAAAGAAATTTCGACAATTAGAGAAGTACCATAATGGCCTTTTGTTACAACTGTTGGTGCATTAGCAATATTAAATACAGAAATCATTGTAGAATTAATTGGTTTGATAAAAACAAACAATATTACTAACAAACCCAATGATATCAACGTTTTTCGAAACATAATAAAAACCCCATTTCTATAATTTTAAACGAAAAAATAAACTCCTTAAAAAAACTTATGATTTTGTGTTGACTTTCATGATTAATCGATGTTATTATGTATAAGTCGCCAAGAGATGACGCGACAAACGAAACAAAATGAACCTTGAAAACTGAACAAGCAAAACGTAATCAATATAGTTTCTGAGCTAACTTCGGTTAGTGAACGAAACAAAATTTTTGGACATCAAAATTGATGCCAGCAAAACAATTTGAGCTAATCAAATTTCTTTTATGGAGAGTTTGATCCTGGCTCAGGACGAACGCTGGCGGCGTGCCTAATACATGCAAGTCGAGCGGACAGAGAAGGAGCTTGCTCCTTTGACGTTAGCGGCGGACGGGTGAGTAACACGTGGGCAACCTACCCTATAGTTTGGGATAACTCCGGGAAACCGGGGCTAATACCGAATAATCTGTTTCACTTCATGGTGAAATACTGAAAGACGGCATCTCGCTGTCGCTATAGGATGGGCCCGCGGCGCATTAGCTAGTTGGTGAGGTAACGGCTCACCAAGGCGACGATGCGTAGCCGACCTGAGAGGGTGATCGGCCACACTGGGACTGAGACACGGCCCAGACTCCTACGGGAGGCAGCAGTAGGGAATCTTCCACAATGGGCGAAAGCCTGATGGAGCAACGCCGCGTGAGTGAAGAAGGATTTCGGTTCGTAAAACTCTGTTGTAAGGGAAGAACAAGTACAGTAGTAACTGGCTGTACCTTGACGGTACCTTATTAGAAAGCCACGGCTAACTACGTGCCAGCAGCCGCGGTAATACGTAGGTGGCAAGCGTTGTCCGGAATTATTGGGCGTAAAGCGCGCGCAGGTGGTTTCTTAAGTCTGATGTGAAAGCCCACGGCTCAACCGTGGAGGGTCATTGGAAACTGGGAGACTTGAGTGCAGAAGAGGATAGTGGAATTCCAAGTGTAGCGGTGAAATGCGTAGAGATTTGGAGGAACACCAGTGGCGAAGGCGACTATCTGGTCTGTAACTGACACTGAGGCGCGAAAGCGTGGGGAGCAAACAGGATTAGATACCCTGGTAGTCCACGCCGTAAACGATGAGTGCTAAGTGTTAGGGGGTTTCCGCCCCTTAGTGCTGCAGCTAACGCATTAAGCACTCCGCCTGGGGAGTACGGTCGCAAGACTGAAACTCAAAGGAATTGACGGGGGCCCGCACAAGCGGTGGAGCATGTGGTTTAATTCGAAGCAACGCGAAGAACCTTACCAGGTCTTGACATCCCGTTGACCACTGTAGAGATATGGTTTTCCCTTCGGGGACAACGGTGACAGGTGGTGCATGGTTGTCGTCAGCTCGTGTCGTGAGATGTTGGGTTAAGTCCCGCAACGAGCGCAACCCTTGATCTTAGTTGCCATCATTTAGTTGGGCACTCTAAGGTGACTGCCGGTGACAAACCGGAGGAAGGTGGGGATGACGTCAAATCATCATGCCCCTTATGACCTGGGCTACACACGTGCTACAATGGACGATACAAACGGTTGCCAACTCGCGAGAGGGAGCTAATCCGATAAAGTCGTTCTCAGTTCGGATTGTAGGCTGCAACTCGCCTACATGAAGCCGGAATCGCTAGTAATCGCGGATCAGCATGCCGCGGTGAATACGTTCCCGGGCCTTGTACACACCGCCCGTCACACCACGAGAGTTTGTAACACCCGAAGTCGGTGAGGTAACCTTTTGGAGCCAGCCGCCGAAGGTGGGATAGATGATTGGGGTGAAGTCGTAACAAGGTAGCCGTATCGGAAGGTGCGGCTGGATCACCTCCTTTCTAAGGATATTTTCGGAATACAAACCTTGGGTTTGTAAGATTACGTTTTGCGTTCAGTTTTGAAGGTTCATCATTAAGATGAAACACTTCAAAACTGTGCTCCTGTCGCTACGCTTTCGTCGCAAATCTGCGAAGAAGTAGAAACAGGTAGTGAATTTGTTCTTTGAAAACTGGATAAAACGACATTGAAATTGTAACAAACACATTTATTTTTTAAGTTTTTTTATAGGCTTAATAACTTGGTTAAGTTATTAAGGGCGCACGGCGAATGCCTTGGCACTAGGAGCCGAAGAAGGACGGCACTAACACCGATATGCTTCGGGGAGCTGTAAGTGAGCTTTGATCCGGAGATTTCCGAATGGGGGAACCCACTACGTTTAATCGCGTAGTATCTTGACGTGAATACATAGCGTCTTGAAGGCAGACCCAGGGAACTGAAACATCTAAGTACCTGGAGGAAGAGAAAGAAAAATCGATTCCCTGAGTAGCGGCGAGCGAAACGGGAAGAGCCCAAACCAAGAGGCTTGCCTCTTGGGGTTGTAGGACACTCTATACGGAGTTACAAAGGAATGAGTTAGATGAAGCGACTTGGAAAGGTCCGCCAGAGCAGGTAAAAGCCCTGTAGTCGAAAGTTTATTCCCTCCAGAGTGGATCCTGAGTACGGCGGAACACGTGAAATTCCGTCGGAATCCGGGAGGACCATCTCCCAAGGCTAAATACTACCTAGTGACCGATAGTGAACCAGTACCGTGAGGGAAAGGTGAAAAGCACCCCGGAAGGGGAGTGAAAGAGATCCTGAAACCGTGTGCCTACAAGTAGTTAGAGCCCGTTAATGGGTGATAGCGTGCCTTTTGTAGAATGAACCGGCGAGTTACGATTACGTGCGAGGTTAAGCTTTAGAAGGCGGAGCCGCAGCGAAAGCGAGTCTGAATAGGGCGAATTAGTACGTGGTCGTAGACCCGAAACCAGGTGATCTACCCATGTCCAGGGTGAAGGTGAGGTAACACTTACTGGAGGCCCGAACCCACGCACGTTGAAAAGTGCGGGGATGAGGTGTGGGTAGCGGAGAAATTCCAATCGAACTTGGAGATAGCTGGTTCTCTCCGAAATAGCTTTAGGGCTAGCCTCGTGATGAGAATACTGGAGGTAGAGCACTGTTTGGACTAGGGGGCCATCCCGGTTTACCGAATTCAGACAAACTCCGAATGCCAGATATTTATACACGGGAGTCAGACTGCGAGTGATAAGATCCGTAGTCAAAAGGGAAACAGCCCAGACCACCAGCTAAGGTCCCAAAGTAATCGTTAAGTGGAAAAGGATGTGGCGTTGCACAGACAACCAGGATGTTGGCTTAGAAGCAGCCATCATTTAAAGAGTGCGTAATAGCTCACTGGTCGAGTGACGCTGCGCCGAAAATGTATCGGGGCTAAACGATTCACCGAAGCTGTGGATTGACATCTACGATGTCAGTGGTAGGAGAGCGTTCTAAGTGCGTTGAAGTCAGACCGGAAGGACTGGTGGAGCGCTTAGAAGTGAGAATGCCGGTATGAGTAGCGAAAGACGGGTGAGAATCCCGTCCACCGTATGACTAAGGTTTCCTGAGGAAGGCTCGTCCGCTCAGGGTTAGTCGGGACCTAAGCCGAGGCCGATAGGCGTAGGCGATGGACAACAGGTTGATATTCCTGTACCACCTCCTCACCGTTTGAGAAATGGGGGGACGCAGTAGGATAGGGTAAGCGCGCCGTTGGTTGTGCGCGTCCAAGCAGTAAGGCGTGTGTGTAGGCAAATCCGCACACTGTAACGTTGAGCTGTGATGGCGAGTCCGTATGGACGAAGTTCCTGATTTCACACTGCCAAGAAAAGCCTCTATCGAGGTGAGAGGTGCCCGTACCGCAAACCGACACAGGTAGTCGAGGAGAGAATCCTAAGGTGTGCGAGAGAACTCTCGTTAAGGAACTCGGCAAAATGACCCCGTAACTTCGGGAGAAGGGGTGCTCTTGAGCGTGCAAGCGCATGAGAGCCGCAGTGAATAGGCCCAGGCGACTGTTTAGCAAAAACACAGGTCTCTGCAAAACCGTAAGGTGACGTATAGGGGCTGACGCCTGCCCGGTGCTGGAAGGTTAAGAGGAGTGGTTAGCGCAAGCGAAGCTGCGAATTGAAGCCCCAGTAAACGGCGGCCGTAACTATAACGGTCCTAAGGTAGCGAAATTCCTTGTCGGGTAAGTTCCGACCCGCACGAAAGGCGTAACGATCTGGGCACTGTCTCAACGAGAGACTCGGTGAAATTATAGTACCTGTGAAGATGCAGGTTACCCGCGACAGGACGGAAAGACCCCGTGGAGCTTTACTGTAGCCTGATATTGAATTTTGGTACAACTTGTACAGGATAGGTAGGAGCCAGAGATCTCGGAGCGCCAGCTTCGAAGGAGGCGTCGGTGGGATACTACCCTGGTTGTATTGAAATTCTAACCCATGCCCCTTAGCGGGGCAGGAGACAGTGTCAGGCGGACAGTTTGACTGGGGCGGTCGCCTCCTAAAAGGTAACGGAGGCGCCCAAAGGTTCCCTCAGAATGGTTGGAAATCATTCGTAGAGTGTAAAGGCACAAGGGAGCTTGACTGCGAGACCTACAAGTCGAGCAGGGTCGAAAGACGGGCTTAGTGATCCGGTGGTTCCGCATGGAAGGGCCATCGCTCAACGGATAAAAGCTACCCCGGGGATAACAGGCTTATCTCCCCCAAGAGTCCACATCGACGGGGAGGTTTGGCACCTCGATGTCGGCTCATCGCATCCTGGGGCTGTAGTCGGTCCCAAGGGTTGGGCTGTTCGCCCATTAAAGCGGTACGCGAGCTGGGTTCAGAACGTCGTGAGACAGTTCGGTCCCTATCCGTCGTGGGCGTAGGAAATTTGAGAGGAGCTGTCCTTAGTACGAGAGGACCGGGATGGACACACCGCTGGTGTACCAGTTGTCTTGCCAAAGGCATCGCTGGGTAGCTATGTGTGGACGGGATAAGTGCTGAAAGCATCTAAGCATGAAGCCCCCCTCAAGATGAGATTTCCCATTACGCAAGTAAGTAAGATCCCTCAAAGACGATGAGGTAGATAGGTTCGAGGTGGAAGTGTGGTGACACATGGAGCTGACGAATACTAATCGATCGAGGACTTAACCAAAAATGTTTGAAACATTCAATGAACCGTTTATCCAGTTTTGAAAGAATAACTCTTTCTAAAAGAGAGCTTCAAGACACAAGTAGTACAAGGAAGCAAACGAGTGATTGAAGGAGCGTACTTATGTATGTGACTGATTGAACGAGAGTAGCTGACGCAGTAATACGCCGTGTATTGAAGGTCGAACATAGTCTAGTGATGATGGCAAAGAGGTCACACCCGTTCCCATACCGAACACGGAAGTTAAGCTCTTTAGCGCCGATGGTAGTTGGGGGCTTCCCCCTGTGAGAGTAGGACGTCGCTAGGCGCAAAAAGTCGCTGCTGATACACTCAGTAGTGGCTTTTTTTATTGTTATAAAATATTCACTAATGAAAATACAATTTAATCTTAAAAATAAAAGGAGACATTTCACTATGATAGACGAAATGTCTCCTAACTTGTTTATGAAACAGTAGTAGCTCGCAATTCGATACGGCGAATTTTCCCCGATGTTGTTTTTGGTAGCTCATCGATAAAGACGATGCTACGAGGGTATTTATAAGGCGCCGTTAACGCTTTAACATGCTCCTGGAGCTCTTTTATTAATTGTTCTTCATCAAGCCCACGGAAGCCTTCACGTAAGATGACGAATGCTTTCACAATATGACCTCTAATTTCATCTGGTGCTGCAACAACAGCGCATTCTTGAACAGCCTCATGCTTATTTAAAGCATCCTCTACTTCAAATGGACCTATTGTATAGCCTGATGAAATAATAATGTCATCCCCACGTCCTTCAAACCAGAAGTAGCCATCTTCATCACATTTGGCTTGGTCTCCTGTAATATACCAATCCCCTCTAAAGGCAGCTTGTGTGCGCTCAGGTTCACGGTAATACTCCTTGAAAAGAGCAGGTGATGATTTATGAACTGCGATGTCTCCTACCTCTCCTACTGGTGCCTCATTGCCGTCGTGGTCAATAATACGCACAATATTTCCTGGTGTAGGAACGCCCATAGAGCCAGGTCGTAATTCGGTGTTTTCCAGTGTCCCAATTAATAAGGTATTTTCAGTTTGTCCATAGCCATCACGTACTTTAAGACCAAAATTTCGCATAAATGTTTCAATAACCGGACGATTTAATGGCTCACCCGCAGAAACAGCACTTCTTAATGTTGATAAGTTATAATCTTTTAGATTATCAATCTTTGCCATAATGCGATATTCTGTTGGTGTACAACAAAGAACATTTACTTTTTCATCTTGAAGAAGTTGTAGATAAGTATGTGGGTCAAAACCGCCATGATAGACGAATGCCGTTGCCCCTAACATAATTGTCGATAAAAACGGACTCCAAATCCATTTCTGCCAACCAGGTGCTGCTGTAGCCCATACTAAGTCACCTTCGCGTACACAAAGCCATTCGGAGGCTGCTGTTCGAATATGCGCATAGCCCCAGCCATGGGAGTGAACGACCCCTTTAGGTTTACCCGTTGTCCCTGAAGTATAAGAAAGGAATGCCATATCATCACGTTTTGTTGCCACAGCTGTAAAGCTAGTAGGTTGTTTGTCAGCTAATGCGTCTAAAGAGATCCAATTGTTTGAGGCATGGCCAATAACTAATTTGTTATTCAAAGCTGCTAATGAAGTCGTAATTTGATCAACCTCACTTGTAAAAGCTTCGTAAGCAATAACTGCATTGGCAGAAGCATGTTCCATACGATATTCTAAGTCACTTGCTCGTAACATCTCAGAACAAGAGATTGGTACGATACCAGCCTTTAAGCAGCCAAGGAACACAAAATAGGCTTCTGGTAGGCGGGGAATGATAACTAAAACACGATCACCTTTTTGAAGTCCTCTTTCTGTAAAGGCATTCGCATATTGATTCATTTTTTGAATAAGATCAGCATAAGAAATGCTACGACGATTTTGTTTAGTATCCAACCATCGAATAGCTTGGCGATCACTATCTTGGGAAAATTTCTCTAATTCCTCTGTGATGTTGTAAAGTTCCGGTGCAATTAAATCCTTTGTTACCATATGAACATTCCTCCCCAAAACATATTTAATAGAAAATTCTTAAAACTATTTTTATTTTAACAATTGAAATAATATACAGCAAGAATATTCAATACATAAAATAGAAATATTTCTCCTTATAGAGAACTATTAAACTTCAGAAAATGAAAATAAAAATTATGCAATAAATTAAATAATTTTTCCGAAAAAGTATTGCATAATTTAGAATGCTTGGTATAATAATAAATGTACTTAAGAGGTTGTTAAACCAAATTGAATAGTATTGTTCCGAAGTAGCTCAGTTGGTAGTAGCACCTGACTGTTAATCAGGTTGTCGCAGGTTCGAGTCCTGCCTTCGGAGCCATTTTTTTGCACTTTTTTAAGTTAAATTAAATTTTAATAAGAAATTTTTAAAAAAAGCTTGCAACAATAAAAAAATGATGTTAATATAAATCTTGTCTTGTTTGAGACATAACAAATGGCCCCTTGGTCAAGCGGTTAAGACACCGCCCTTTCACGGCGGTAACACGGGTTCGAATCCCGTAGGGGTCACCATTTTTAAGTAGTAATGCATAGGCTTAAAAAGATAAATAAACTGTGAAGAAATAAACACCTGTTTCTATGGAGGATTAGCTCAGCTGGGAGAGCATCTGCCTTACAAGCAGAGGGTCGGCGGTTCGAGCCCGTCATCCTCCACCATATAGTGTTTTTTTCGGAGGGGTAGCGAAGTGGCTAAACGCGGCGGACTGTAAATCCGCTCCTTAGGGTTCGGCGGTTCGAATCCGTCCCCCTCCACCAGTTTTATTTATATAATGATTGGGGTATAGCCAAGCGGTAAGGCAACGGATTTTGATTCCGTCATGCCTAGGTTCGAATCCTAGTACCCCAGCCATTTTTTCTTTTTTGAGCCATTAGCTCAGTTGGTAGAGCATCTGACTTTTAATCAGAGGGTCGAAGGTTCGAGTCCTTCATGGCTCACTTTTCTAATTTTAATTCAAAAGTGTAACATTAACTACAGATACTAATCTCTTGCTGAAAACAGCAGGAGATTTTTTTTGCTATTTTTAAATGCATAAATATACGGTTTTTTGTTAGGTTGAGCCAAGTGCATTGTAGGCTTTACAATAGTCTTATTAAAAATAGGGGGTATAAAAACATGAATAAACATCAAATTTCAATTATTGGGGTTCCAACTGATTACGGACAAACACGAAGAGGAGTGGATATGGGGCCGAGTGCTATTCGTTATGCAGGTGTTGTAGAGCGACTAGAAGCAATTGGTCACGGTGTACAAGATCAGGGAGATATTCTTGTTAGCCAAGTACAAGAAAGTAAAGAAATCGATAAACAGCTATTAAATTTAGAAGAAGTTGTAGAAGTAAGCACATCTTTAGCGAATCAAGTACATGAAGCATTAGAGCAAAAAAAATTCCCGTTAGTATTTGGGGGAGATCATAGTATTGCGATTGGTACACTTGCAGGACTTGGTGAACATTTTAAAAATTTAGGCGTTATTTGGTTTGATGCACATGCGGATCTTAATACACCAGAGACAACACCATCGGGCAATATTCATGGTATGCCGCTTGCAGTTAGCATTGGCTTAGGTCATGAACGTCTTGTGCAAATTCGTAACTATGCACCAAAGGTTAAACCTGAAAATGTTATTATTATCGGGGCACGCTCAGTAGATCCTGGTGAACGTGAGCTAATTCGTCAACAAGGCATTAAAGTCTATACAATGCACGAGATTGATCGTCTTGGCATGACGCGCGTTATGGAAGATGCACTTGCCTATCTACAAGAGCGCAAAGTAGATGGCTTGCATTTATCGTTAGATTTAGATGGTTTAGATCCTCTCTATACACCAGGTGTAGGAACGCCAGTGCCTGGAGGTATTTCTTACCGCGAAAGCCACTTAGCGATGGAAATGTTACAAGAATCTGGAATGCTAACATCTGCTGAATTTGTTGAGGTGAATCCAATACTAGACGAAAAAAATAAAACGGCAGATGTGGCTGTGGCATTAATCGGTTCTTTATTCGGCGAAACACTAGTATAATGCAAAATTGTGAAAAAATTGTTTATCGCCACATTGATTAAAAATCTTTTGTTATAATTGAATATAAATTGAAACTTTTCTTATAGTCGGGCCGTATAGTATAAGACAGTTGTAAAGGTGGAGAAGTAGACACAATGGATGCGTTAGTAAATAAGAGAATAAAACAAGTGCTTAAAGGCGATCAAAACGCATTTGCCGATATTGTGAGTCTCTATCAGCACAAACTGTACCAAGTATGCTACCGAATGTTAGGAAACAAGCAAGAATCTGAAGATATTGCGCAAGAAGCGTTTGTGCGCGCTTATATGAACTTGCATACTTTTGATCAAAAAAGAAAATTTTCGACGTGGCTTTATCGCATCGCGACGAACCTCTGCATAGACCGTATCAGAAAGAAAAAACCGGATTATTATTTAGATGCGGAAGTGGCTGGTACGGAAGGGCTCGATATGTATTCACAAATCGCAGCGGATGACCAACTACCGGAGGAACAGTTAGAGCAGATGGAGCTACAAGATCGCATTCAATACGAGATTGGGCGTTTGCCTGATAAGTATCGTTCAGTTATAGTATTGAAATATATTGAAGAATTATCGTTGCAGGAAATCAGTGAAATTTTAGATATGCCTCTTGGGACAGTGAAAACGAGAATTCACCGCGGACGCGAAGCATTACGAAAGCAATTAAACAATCTGTAGGAGGGGGAGCGTCATGAATATTTGTCCAGAGCATATTATTGATTATATGCATGATTATTTAGACGGTGACATAAGTCGTGAGCATGAGCAAGAATTGAAACAACATTTGCACTCATGCGGTGATTGCAAACAATTGATGCAAGAATTGAGTGAAACGATCGCCTTTGTGAAGAGTGCTTCCCATATTACAGCACCTCCAGATTTTGAAGCTGCGGTGATGGCTCGTTTACCGAAACCCAAAAGTCGTGTAGGTATGCAAAAATGGATTCGACGTCATCCATTCTTTGTTGCAGCAGCCGTCTTCTGTTTATTTATGAGTGCTACGTTATTAGGTAGTTTTATGGACGATCAACATTTCTCTGTCACGAAACAACCAAACCTCGTTGTCGAAGGACAAACGGTTATAGTACCAGAAGGAGAGGTTGTAAAAGGCGATATTGTCGTTAAAAATGGCGATTTAATTGTTGAGGGTGAAGTTGATGGCAACATCACTATTATTAACGGTCAGTATATGGCATCTTCTGCAGTCGTTTCAGGTAAAATAGAAGAAATAGACGAAGCGTTTGAATGGTTATGGTATACCATCAAAAATTCCGTAAAAGCGGCCATGACATTTGAGGAAAAAGAAACTAAATAAAACTCTATACGTCCTAATGATAGCGCACGGTAGAGGATGATAAGTCTACTCATATGGGTAGACTTTTCTTTTGAAAAAAGTTACATTTGACAAGAATGTGCTATACTTAAATGTATATGGATTCGCAATGAAAAGTGGGGGATGCCACGTGCAAATTATCGAACAATTCACAGATTTAACACCGGTGAATATTGTTATTAACTTCATAGATGTACTGCTCGTATGGTACGTTGTTTATAAAATTTTAACCCTCATTAAAGGGACGAAAGCAGTCCAATTATTAAAAGGCATTTTCGTCATTATTATTGCACGCATTGCAACAGACTTTATAGGGTTAGAAACATTAGGATGGATGCTAAAACAAGTCATTGAATTTGGTTTCTTGGCTATTATTATTATCTTCCAGCCTGAAATTCGACGAGGTCTCGAACAAATCGGACGAGGAAAGCTGTTCCAGCGCTCGACGAGTCAAGAAGAAGAAGAGCAAACGAGACTGATTGAAGCTATGAAGAAATCGGTTAGCTATATGGCTAAACGCCGTATAGGGGCGCTTATTTCTATTGAAAAAGACACAGGCTTAACTGAATATATTGAAACGGGAATAGGTCTAAATGCAGAAGTATCTTCTGAATTACTTATTAACATTTTCATACCGAATACCCCACTTCATGATGGGGCAGTCATTATGCAAAAAGACAAGGTAACAGCAGCAGCTTGTTATTTACCGCTGTCGGAAAGTCCTTTTATTTCCAAAGAGCTTGGCACACGACATCGTGCAGCACTTGGACTGAGTGAAGTAACAGACGCGATTACCATAGTCGTTTCAGAAGAAACTGGCGCCATTAGTATTACGTTAAACGGTAATCTACATCGTAATCTTTCTCTAGAGGAATTCGAAACACTGTTACGCAAAATGTGGTTCGGATCAGCACAAGAATCGAATGCAGCCTCTAAGTTGACTTGGAGGGGGAAAAAGAATGGATAAAATGATGGATAGCCCATGGGTATTGCGAATCATTGCGCTGTTTCTAGCGTGCTTACTATTTTTCTCTGTTCGCACTGAGTTAGCTTCTACAGATAAAAATGCGATGACGGAACAGATGGAAGTCATTCGAGATGTACCCGTAGAAGTTTATTATGATGATGATAGTCTTATTGTGACAGGGATTCCGAAAACAGTGAATGTCACGGTAAGGGGACCAAAGCAAATCGCTTTACAAGCAAAATTAGTTAAAGATTTCTCAGTATTTGTAAATTTAAATGATTTATTAATTGGCGAGCATACCGTCGAGCTACAATACGAAAATATTTCTGATAAATTGAAAGTGACCCTAGACCCAGCGACAGTCAAAGTAAATATAGAGGAAAAAGTCACACAAGAATTCCGCGTCGATCCTGAAATGAATAATCGTTTAATTGATGAAGGGTATTACTTAAAAGGCATGTCTGCGAACCCAGCAACTGTGTTTGTAACAGGGGCAAAAAGCGCGATTGAAAGCATTAGCTACGTAAAAGCGACTGTAACGGGTGAACAAGGCTTGAGACAGTCTTTCTCTCAAGAAGCGGCTGTTAAAGTATTAGATCGCGATTTAAATAAATTAGATGTGATGATAGAACCAGAAAAAGTTAAGGTACGGGTAGATATTGCCGAATACAGTAAAGAACTACCGGTAACGATAAAAGAAACAGGTAAAGCGGCAGATGACATTACCATCAATCGATTAACCCTTATGACGAACTCCTTGAAACTGTATGGGAAAAAATCGATTATCGATGTTTTAACGAGCTTGCCAGTTGAAATTGATTTATCAAAAATTACCGAATCAAAAACGTATGAATTCGATGTCAAATTACCAGAAGGTGCGACTAAAGTATCTGAACAAAAAATTAAAATTAAAGCTGATGTCACAAAAGTAGAAAAAGCAGAAGAGGAAAAAAAGGAAACCATTATAATTCCTGAAGACCCTAATCCTGACCCTGTGATAGAAGATGATGTTGATTCTTAAACAATAACTGACTATAATTTTAATTTGATTCATAAGAGATTTCTTTGTCTCTACAAATCGTGCTATATAGCAACATGTCTAAATGCTAACGAACAAGGAAGGCTCAGGTGATCATGAGCACGTGTACTATTCTGTCAGTAGAATAGAATGCCTGATGTTAAAAGCTTGTTGACTTAGAGCCTAAGTGGCCTAAATATTAGTAAATGAATGACAAAAGACTTTTCCAAAAGTAAGCAGACGAGCCGTCCGATTGTCCACAGGAAACAAGCATGATGCGGTCGTCTTGCATTGAAGGAGAGAACAATTAAAATGGGTAAATATTTTGGAACAGATGGCGTTCGTGGCGTCGCGAATAGTGAATTAACACCGGAATTTGCATTTAAACTTGGCCGCGTAGGTGGTTATGTTTTAACGAAGGATGCAACAGGGCGTCCAAAGGTATTAATTGGTCGTGACACACGTATTTCAGGCGAAATGCTTGAAGGTGCACTAGTAGCCGGGCTTTTATCAATCGGCGTAGAGGTGATGCGTCTTGGTGTAATTTCTACACCAGGTGTTGCTTATCTTTCTAGAATTATGAGTGCAGACGCAGGCGTCATGATTTCAGCTTCACATAACCCAGTTGCCGATAATGGCATTAAATTTTTCGGTCCCGATGGTTTCAAACTAACTGATGCGCAAGAAGCAGAAATTGAAGCCATTCTTGATGCACCAGAAGATACTTTGCCACGTCCAATCGGTGCGGATCTAGGCATTGTAAGTGATTACTTCGAGGGTGGACAAAAGTATATTCAATACTTAAAACAAACGGTAGATGAGGAATTCGATGGCATTCATGTAGCACTAGATTGCGCACATGGTGCAACATCATCACTGGCGACTCATTTATTTGCTGACTTAGAAGCAGATATTTCAACAATGGGTGCTTCACCAACAGGTCTAAACATTAATGACGGTGTTGGTTCAACACATCCAGAAGGTCTAGCTGCCTTTGTCATTGAAAAGGGTGCAGATGTCGGTTTAGCATTCGATGGTGATGGTGACCGTCTTATCGCAGTAGACGAAAAAGGTAAAATCGTTGATGGAGACCAAATTATGTTTATTATTGGTAAACATTTAAATGCAGTGGGTCGTCTGAAAAAGCAAACGATCGTCTCTACTGTAATGAGTAATATGGGCTTCTACAAAGCTGTTGAAGAAAACGATATGCACAGTGTCCAAACAGCTGTAGGGGATCGTTATGTTGTAGAAGAAATGCGTGCCAATGAATACAACTTAGGTGGCGAGCAATCAGGTCATATTGTATTCTTAGACTTCAATACAACAGGTGATGGCCTGTTAACAGGTATTCAACTTGTCAATATTATGAAGGCTACTGGCAAAAAACTATCTGAACTTGCTGGCGAAATGACGATTTTCCCTCAACGTTTAGTAAATGTCCGTGTAACAGACAAGCATGCAGTGACGGAAAATGCAAAAGTTGCAGCTGTCATGGCAGAAGTTGAAGCAGATATGGCTGGTAACGGTCGCATCTTAGTTCGACCTTCTGGCACAGAGCCACTTGTGCGTGTCATGGTGGAAGCTGCTACAGAAGCGGACTGTGAACGCTATGTAGAACGTATTGCCAATGTAGTACGTACTGAAATGGGCTTAACGGAATAAGTATAAAGTAACTCGATCTTTCATCTTGGAAGATCGAGTTTTTTATGTTTGAAATAGCTGGGAGAGGGAAGAATACTGTTGAGTCACAAAACAACAAGGGGTGTTTTATTGATATGGCTAAAATTGCAACAGTAATAACAGATATGTTCGAGGACGTAGAGTTTACAAGTCCAAAGGCAGCTTTAGAAGCAGCGGGGCATGAAGTCATTACAATTGATATTGAAGCAGGAAAAGAAGTTGAAGGTAAACATGGGGAGAAAGTAAAAATTGATAAAGGGATTGATGAAGTCAAAGCGTCAGAATTTGATGCACTGTTTATTCCAGGTGGCTTTTCACCAGATATTTTGCGTGCAGATGATCGTGTTGTCGCTTTCGTCAAAACGTTTATGGATGACATGAAGCCAACGTTTGCGATCTGTCATGGGCCGCAGCTCCTCATTACTGCGAAAACGCTCAATGGGCGTGATGCCACTGGCTATAAATCAATACAAGTAGATTTAGAAAATGCCGGTGCTAAGTTCCATGATGAAGAAGTATTCGTTTGTCAAAAACAATTAGTGACAAGTCGCACACCAAAAGATTTACCTGCGTTTAATCGAGAAATTGTAAAATTACTTGCAAGTAAAGAATAGCAGGCCCTCATAGCGTAAGACGCAACTTTCGTTACCTGTTGCGTCTTACGCTTTGTGTTATGCCTTATTTTTACGCAATTTAAAAATTGTAGTACGGCATAGACACTCACCTTTGGCACTACATTTTCACTCGAAAATGGGGAAAAGGAGATATTTTTATAACGAAAATTTGACGAACAGCATATGATTGAGTATTATGGAGAAGCTGACGGCTTGGAGATACCTTGTCCGCTTAGCAAGTGCAAAAGGAGGAAAGCTAGCACAAAAAAATCGGAAAACAATTATAGCGCCTGAGCTGAAGAAATTGGACGAAGACATCTTCAGCAGACGAGGTGGAGGTTTATCGAAAATTCGGCGGATGCCTCCCGATCGACATACCCGATTGTCATTTTTCATTTTGAAAGCATTTAAGTGATTGAATGTACAGAAAATGGAGAAGGTATAAGTAAAGCAATAGATAAATAGAAAAACTTCACGTATCGAAGTAAAGCACTATTTTAGAACGCTAAAATAGTACGAGGACGTGCGCGCATCAGTTTGCTTATTTTTAACATAAAACTAAGCGAAACTAGTACCGCCCACTGAAAATTTTCGATAGGCTGAGGTCTAGTTTGTCATTGCGTCAATACGACAATATCGGAGGAAAAGTAATTATGTGTGGAATTGTAGGATATATTGGTGAATTAGATGCAAAGGAAATTTTATTAAAAGGTTTAGAGAAATTAGAATACCGTGGCTATGACTCTGCAGGTATTGCTGTACGCAACGAAGAGGGCGTAACCATCTTTAAAGAAAAAGGACGTATTGCGGACTTACGTGAAGCGGTAGACGAAGACGTGGCTGCAAAGATTGGGATTGGTCATACTCGTTGGGCAACACACGGTGTACCAAATCGTTTAAATGCGCACCCTCATCAAAGTGCATCAGGTCGTTTTACGCTTGTGCATAATGGTGTTATTGAAAACTATCATTTATTACAAAAAACATATTTAAAAGGCATTCCAATGGTGTCTGACACAGATACAGAAGTAATCGTGCAGTTAGTGGAGCTATTTGTGAAGGATGGACTGCAAACGGCTGAGGCATTCCGTAAAACATTATCACTATTACACGGTTCTTATGCACTAGCGTTATTAGATGCTGAAGCGGCTGACACAATTTTCGTAGCGAAAAACAAATCACCACTTCTAGTAGGCGTAGGTGAAGGCTTTAATGTAGTAGCGTCAGATGCAATGGCCATGCTACAAGTAACTGATCAATTTGTGGAATTACACGATAAAGAAGTAGTTATCGTACACAAAGGCAGTGTGGAAATTACAAAATTAGATGGCACAGTCGTAGAGCGTGCACCATACACAGCAGAGCTTGATATGAGCGATATTGAAAAAGGTACGTACCCTCACTATATGTTAAAAGAAATGGATGAACAGCCAACCGTTATCCGTAAAATCATTCAAGCATATGAAGGCGACAATGGCGATTTAACAATTGATGCGGACATTTTACAAGCAGTGCAAGCGGCTGATCGTCTATACATTATCGCTGCGGGCACAAGTTATCATGCAGGCTTAATCGGTAAACAATACTTTGAGAAAATGGCAGGCATTCCTGTTGAAGTGCATATTTCAAGTGAGTTCGGCTACAATATGCCATTACTATCAGAAAAGCCGTTGTTCATCTTCATTACACAATCAGGTGAAACAGCAGATAGCCGCCAAGTACTTGTGAAAATTAAAGAGCTTGGCTACCCAACATTAACCATTACGAACGTACCAGGTTCAACGCTATCACGTGAAGCAGACCATACACTATTATTGCATGCCGGCCCAGAAATCGCTGTAGCTTCTACAAAAGCATATGTAGCGCAGGTGGCAGTTCTTGCAGTAACAGCTTATGTAACGGCAAAAGCAAGCGGAAAAGGCTTAGAATTTGATTTAAAACAAGAACTAGCGATTGCAGCAAACGGTATTCAAACAATTATCGATTCAAAAGATGTATTAGAAGATATCGCAGAAGACTATTTAAAAATTGCACGCAACGCCTTCTTTATCGGTCGTAATATCGACTTCTATGTAAGTCTTGAAGGTGCGTTAAAACTGAAAGAGATTTCATATATTCAAGCGGAAGGTTTTGCAGGTGGCGAACTAAAACACGGTACAATTGCTTTAATTGAAGAAGGCACACCAGTATTCGCCCTAGTAACACAAGAAGCAGTAGCCTTAAATATTCGCGGCAATGTAAAAGAGGTAGCAGCACGTGGAGCGTACCCATGCATTATCGCCATGGCGGGCGTAGACGAAGACGGCGACCGTTTAGTAATCCCGCATGTTAACGAATATTTAACACCACTTGTTTCTGTAGTACCTTTACAGTTAATTAGCTACTATGCAGCACTACACCGTCGTTGTGACGTTGATAAGCCTCGTAACTTGGCGAAGTCAGTGACAGTGGAGTAAGGCTGAAGAGCTATTGAGTTTGATGTAGCTTTATTGAAGATAAATAATTTGTATTAAAGTTTGATTCTAACCATCTCACCTTGTTAAAGGAGAGATGGTTTTTTGTTGCTATCGCTGTATAGGTTGTAAAGCAAAGTATTTAAATTTACTACTGAAACTAGTGTAAACAGGTGCAATTTATCTTGTGAGGTTAAATATAGAAAAACCAATATAATACATATTTATGGTATAATTAAGGATAATTTAAGGTGGTGTTAAATGAGGTGAAAAAGTTGAAAAAGTATTTATACATAAGCATTTTTCTAGGGGTAATTGCTTTATCTGGTTGTACTAGTGTTGAAAGTGATCAAGAAGAAATAGCAGCAGAATCGCTGACTACAGAGCAATCAAGGGCTATAAACAATGAGGCTAGTCCAACAAAGACTGAAGATGCAGCACCGATTCCTTTAAAGTTAACGCAAGAACAAAAAGAAGAATATTATCAAAAATATGTAACAATTATAGAGAAGCTAAATAGTGAAGATATGGACATCAAACTAGAGTTGGAGCCTATAACGAATTTTGTTGATGAATATTGGATTGCAATAGAAGACTTTGAAAAACTGACAAAGGACAGAGCTAATATGTCTATTGTTATTTTAGAAAATAACGAACGCTATAATCCGATGATAGTACCGAAGACAGTAAAGTTACAGATAGGCTCAAAAGAAGCAGATATTATTTTTAAAGGTTCTTTTGACACACAATTAAACACTAATACACCAGGGGGACGACAACTATTTTCAGCATTTCATTCTATTTCTTCAGAAGCAGCAAACGCTGATGGAAGTTGGACACAATTGGGATATGAAGGTTCGCTAATGGATGGAGGAGTTAATTATGTTATTGATGTAGGGGGAAAATTCTCACAGGGTGGTATTATTTCTTCACATATAGTGACATTAAATTTCAACTGTAATATATATGGCGGAATTAGTTAAAAATTTTAATTGAATTCTATCAAACATTTTGCACAAAAAAATTAATCGTTTATAGTAAGAACATTTCTCCGTAATGGGAAATGTTCTTTTATTTTATGCAAATTAAAATAACAGTGGTAATAACGAAAAACAATCTGTATTTATTGAGAAACGATAAATTATATGATAAATTGATAGTGTCATTAACTAAATGAGGTGCTTACTATGAGTGTTAAACGAGGTTCAACTACTTTTTTAAAGGTTATTATTTCACTGGCAGGAATGGCAGTGCTTGCTCTATGTATTTTTTTAGTGCCCCATGTAGCGAATTTCGCCTCTACATCGTATCCAACGATTGCGCCGATGAAATATTTTGTGTTCATCGTGATGTATGGAGCGGCAGTGCCTTTTTACTTTGCACTCTATCAGACTTTCAATCTTTTACGGTACATTGATGCAAAAACACCGTTCTCGGATTTATCTGTAAAGGCGTTAAAGAACATTAAGTACTGCGCAATGATCATTAGTAGTATCTATATAGTAGGTTCACCATTGTTCTATTTTATAGCGAAGAAAGTGGATCCACCTGTTGGAAAGTTGGGATTCGTTATCGTTTTTGCTTCGTTCGTTATCGCCGTTTTTGCCGCTATTCTCCAACGGCTTCTACAAGAAGTCATTAGCATAAAATTAGAAAATGACTTGACGGTCTGAGGCGGATACCATGGCAATTATTATTAATATTGATGTAATGCTAGCAAAACGAAAAATGAGCGTAACGGAACTTTCGGAGAAGGTTGGTATCACTATGGCGAATCTTTCGATATTGAAAAATGGCAAAGCAAAAGCGGTACGTTTTTCAACATTAGAAGCGATATGTAAAGCTTTAGATTGTCAGCCGGGTGATATTATGGCGTATCAAAGCGACGAAGAGATACAAGAATAACAAACAATGAGGAATAAATAAAAACAGAGTGTATCTACAAAATGTGTAGAATATAACTCTGTTTTTTTATGTCGTAAACTTAATATTTATTGCGACGAGCCATTTGCTCTATACGATCAACGACTACTTTGTACAGTTGGTGTGGCAAGTCATGTCCCATACCATCAACTAACATGAGCTCAGCTCCTGGGATGGCAGAAGCCGTGTCCTCGCCACATGCCGGAACGAACAATGGATCGTCCACCCCATGGATGACAAGTGTGGGTACTTTTATAGTTCCCAACAGCGGACGACGGTCACCAGAGACAGCAATAGCAGCAATTTGTCGGCCGACACTACCGGGATCGTATGCTCGCTGAGCTTCCTCCATAATAAGCGCCCGATAAGCATCTTCTTCAAATGGATAGCCTGTGCCAGCGATACGTTTAGCAAATGAGAAGCTGTGTGCCAAAAATCCCGCTTCATTGTCAAATGGGTTCGGCGCTGGTTTGGTCATCATGGCCATGACATCCGGATCAGTTTGCGGGAGGGCAGGATTACCCGAAGTGGACATAATAGATGTTAGTGATAGAACCCGTTCAGGGTATTCACTGGCTGCAATCTGGGCAATCATGCCGCCCATCGATCTGCCAACGAAATGTGCACGTTCAATTGATAGGGCGTCGAGTAGTCCAATCGTATCGTTGACCATGTCATTGAGCGTGTATGGGATTTCCGGTATCTGTCCTGACATGAGAGCAGTCGCCAGTGCGGCAAAATCCAGCGTTGGACAATGGCTAAAGTGCGTAGAGCAACCTACGTCTCGATTGTCAAAGCGGATTACGTGAAAACCTCGCGCTGCTAATATTCGACAAAATGAATCCGTCCATCGAATCATCTGTGTTCCAAGCCCCGCGATTAGGATAATAGCCTCGTCATTGTCGTTACCGAAACGGTCATAGGTTAGTTCGACGTCGTTGACTTTTAATATATTCATCATCTTGTACTCCTCCTTTTATTATGCCAAATTCATTACGCCTCATATGCTATCATTTCATATGTTTAATCCAGGAAATGCTTTAGTGGGTTTGAGTTCTCATCGGTAAAAATGATTGAAATGACTAACAGCCAGTTCCCAATAAGCTTCTTTATATTGAATAAAAAATTAGTTTTGAGGCGATGATTAATAATAAACATTATATTATTTTGTTTGTTAATAATCAAACAATTATAATTTATGTTTGTTTATTTATATAAAAGTAGAGGGAACATTTGATTAATGAAGAACTAGATGATTTCTAAATAGAAATTTTAAGCTTAATGATTAAATAAAACTAAGCTATAAAGAAAAATGCTCTTCATAGCTTAGTTTTAATAGGCCTTATTTTTTATAGCTCACTCGTTTGGGGCGATGGCTTTAAAAAGAACCATACGATACATAACGTGACGAGCGCTAATATAAAAGTATCCATATAAATGAAATGGACACTTGAAGCTAATGCCTCTTGGGATTCGGTTACGACATTTTTCATCGCACCCTCGTGACTACCGGAAGATACAAGGTCAAGGTTTTGAATGCCACGTGCATGGATCATCGTATTGAAAAGCGCCCCGAAAACTGCAGCGCCTAATGTTTGGCTAAATGTATTGATAAATGTATTTAAACCGATTGCTGTACCGCGCGTTTGATTGGAAACAGCTGTTTGAATCGTTACCATGTAAATAGGTGAAACAAGACCCATTCCTAGACCGAATAATCCAACGGCAACATAAATAAGGAACGCTGGTGAAGTGATGGACAATGTAAATAATGAGAAGGCAGCAACTGATAGTACGCAAACACCGAGTAAAATAATTTGTTTCGTATTGAAGCGACCTACTAGTTTGCTAGAGAAAATCGTACCAACTGTCCACATAACAGGAAGAGGCATTAAAATAAGCCCTGCGTCTGTCGCGTTTTTTCCTAATACACCTTGGCTCCAAATTGGTAAATACATTGTTAGACTAATAAGCATAGCACCTGAAATAAGTGTTAGGATATTAATAATAGATAATGTACGATTAGCGAAAAGCGCTAGCGGAATTAATGGTTCCGGCGATTTTTTCTCAATAAATAAGAAAATAATGAATGACACAACTGCAAAGATTAATAGACCGATAATGCTCATATCTCCCCAGTTGTTCTTGCTACTACCTGTTAATAGCGCATATAGGAGAGCAATGGCACTTAATGAGAACACGGTTGCGCCAAGATAATCGATATGATGCTTAGCAGGTTTAACAGATTCTTTGTAATAAATAGCAATCATTACACAAGCGATAATGCCGAATGGTACGTTTAAAAAGAAGATGTAGCGCCAAGAAAGTGAATCTACTAAAAAGCCACCAACTAATGGTCCAATTACACCTGAAATACCCCACACAGCACTAATCCAGCCCTGTGCTTTAGCGCGGTCTTTCACTTCGCTATATAAGTCACCGATAATCGTCATGGTGATGGGCATAATAGCACCAGCGCCTAGACCTTGAAGGGCACGAAAGACAATCAGCTGTTCCATCGAAGTGACGACACCGCAAAGGGCAGAGCCGACTAAAAATATAGTAGCCCCAATCAGTAAAACTTTTTTGCGACCAAATAAATCCGCCAGTTTCCCGTAGATTGGCGTTGAAACAGCTGTGGCAAGCATATAAATGGCATAGACCCAACTAACCAATTCAACACCCGACAAATCACTGGTGATACGGGGGATGGCTGTACTAATAATGGTTCCTTCTACAGCAGAAAGGAATGTCATTAACATTAATGACATAATCACTTTTTTTCTCATATGTTTCCTCTTACTTCCATAAAATTGAATTAAATATAACTTACATTTAAATCTTTCAAATAACAATAGTTGACCTGTATATGAACTAATCGCAAATAACGGAAAATGTAATATAACGAGTGTACTGTTAAAATTTTAGATAAAATGCAAATAAAATTTAAGTCTAAAGGAAAACAGACGTATTTTCAAATACAATTTATCACGTGACGTGCTAATTCTCTTTTCGTAAATTCTCCTTATTAGATGAATAGGTTTTGATATAAAACCCTTCCGTCTCGGACCATTCCGCATACAAAATATCATGAATAGCTGTATATCCTTCCTTTTGCAGTGCGTCATATAGCCATTCCTTCGACTTGCCTGTATACTTTAAAATTTCTTCATTTATTTCCCCTTCATCAATAAATAAGAAGTTAATCGACTCGTCATCTGGCTTTAAATTCAGCATAGCTGGTGTGACTGTATCAAATTGAGCGTATTTTTTTAAGCTGACAGTACCACCAGGCTCTAAGTACAAATCACACACTTCTCGAAGTGAGAAGACCCCTTGTTGGCGCAACATAATGCGCAATTGTTCCATTTCTAAGTGATTCGCTTTTAGTTCCTTTAAGTTGAATTGGCCATCTTTCATTAAAATGGACGTTTCTCCTTTCAGCAGAGCTCTAAATTTATCGAAGCGCTGTGAGGAAATTTCGATGATAAAGAGCATGACTCCCCATACGCTGACCGCAAACCAAACATGAAGCGGTGTAATTTTATTATCATAGATACTTTCTTCTAAAATGCCACCAAGTACAATGGAGTAAATAAAGTCAAAGGGAGTAAGTTGTGCTATTTCTTTTTTGCCTAACAAACGCGTAACAATTAATAAAGCGATGAACCCAAAAAATAATTTTAATCCAATATTCATATAGGTCATGCAATACGACTCCTTCGCTAATCTTACTTTTCACTGACAAAGCCACTAGATGTTGCCACATCTTCCTTCCGTCGTTGTAGAACTCTATACCCGTTGTGCAGAAATTTTCAACCTTATCAAATAATGGTTAAGGTATACTGAATCTATGGCACGAACTAACGGGAGCTGGAGGAAATTATGGATATTGAAAAGGGTACGGAATGTAATATAGAAGAACTTGAAGCTTTATATAATGATTTAAATGATTATCTGGATGCACATATTAATTACCCTGGATGGAAAAAAGGCGTCTATCCGGTAAAGGAAACGGCTATACAGGGTGTTGAAGAAGGTACTTTATATGTCATGAAAGATGGGCATCAAATTGTGGGCACTGTAATTTTAAGACAGGAGCAAGAAGCAGCTTATGCAAAGGCCAATTGGTCGATGCATTTAAAAGATGAAGAAATAATGGTTATTCATACTTTTGCAGTACATCCTACATATTTGAAAAAAGGGATTGGCAAAAAATTAATGGATTTTATTATTCAACATAGTCAAGACATGAAGTTAAAAGCAATACGCTTGGATGTCTATGAAAACAATATACCTGCTATCCACCTCTATAAAAAATATGGTTTTCAGTATGTGGATACAATCGATTTAGGCTATGGCAAATATGGTTTAAATAATTTCGAACTATATCAAAAGTTACTATAAGCAGTTAGTATTGTCAGTTAACTGTTTTCGTTTTTTTTTTATTGTTAGAAAATAATGAATTGACAAAAATATCTATATAGTTTAAAGTAACGAATAATCGAATGGGGGAGAGTATATGTCGGTATTCAAACGTCTAATATCCACAACTACACATCATCATAGCCAGTAGTCTTGCTATCTTTATTAATTTTTTAATAATGAATAGGAAGACTATTTCTCATGAAATCGTATAACTAAGCCGAAATTGGAGCTTATGTTCGTACGATTTTTTTATTTTCCAAAAAACGAAGGAGTGAAAAGGATGAAGAAAATGGATTATCAAAATGTACGAGGAACGCAAGATTATTTACCGGAGCAAGAGCTGATTCGCCGGAAAATTCGTCGTACGTTGGAAGATACATTTATCGCATACGGCTGTAAACCTTTAGAAACACCAATTTTAAACTATACGAGCTTAATGGCATCTAAATATGCAGGGGGTGCGGAAATTTTACAAGAGATGTATCAGCTATCAGATCGAGGACAACGGGACTTAGCACTACGTTATGATTTAACGATTCCATTTGCAAAAGTCATTGCGATGAATCCGACATTACCGATGCCATTTAAACGTTATGAAATTGGCAAAGTGTTTCGAGATGGTCCGATTAAAGCGGGTAGATTTCGTGAGTTTACACAATGTGATGTAGATATCGTAGGGGTTGATTCACAAGTAGCAGAAGCTGAATTGATGATGATGGCATTAGATGCGTTTGATAAGTTGCAACAAGATGTGGTTATTCACTATAACAACCGCAAGTTATTAGTTGGCTTACTTGGATTTTTCGGTGTCAGTCCTGATGACCAAAGTCGCGTTATTTTAATTTTAGATAAAATAGAAAAAGTAGGCCATAACGCTGTTTTAGCGGAATTAAAAGAACTAGGTTTAGAGGCATCAGTAATAACGAAAATTGAAAATTTCTTGCAGGACAATCGAAAAACTACGCTTGCTTATTTCGCTCAATTTGAAGAACCGGTCATTCAAGAAGGATTAGCTGAAATGCTAGAACTAGAACGTTATTTAAGTGCGTTAGGTATTACGGCAAGTTGTCTATTTAATCCATTGCTCGCTCGTGGGCTAGAAATTTATACGGGTACGATTTATGAAATGTTTGTACGCGATGGTCGCATTACATCAAGTATTGGTAGTGGAGGACGCTATGACAATGCAATCGGCGGTTTATTAGGTGGTACAGATACGTTTGCCACTGTCGGAATATCATTTGGGTTAGATGTTATTTTTACAGCTATGATGTTAGCTCAACAGCAGGGTGCGGAAACGTTGGTTGATATCTACATTATCCCTATCAATACAGTATCGGAATCGCTTGTATTAGCAAGGGCTTTACGTAAAGATTATCGCGTTGAAGTCGAGCTTAGTGGCAAAAAAGTAAGAAAAGCTATGGATAAAGCGAATCGTGAGAATATCCCATATGTGATTGTACTAGGAGAGGAAGAAGTGAGGGAAAATCACTATATTGTGAAAAATATGGACACAGGGGAGACCACAAGTAAAAAGTTTATGTTCCATTCAGTACGATAAAGGACGTAAGGGGATGACAGAATGGTAATACGTATTTTACAACCATCAGATGCTCAGTTATATCAGGAAGTACGATTATGTGCATTAAAAAATGATCCACAAGCATTTGGTTCAACTTATGAACGTGAAGTAAAGTTCTCATTAGAAACGGTAGCAGCGCGATTAGAACCATCGAACGATAAATTTGTACTTGGTGCTTTTCATAACGACGGTTCATTAGTAGGCATCGTTACTTTTATGCGTGAAAACAGTCTTAAAACACTTCATAAAGGGAATGTTTTTGGCATGTATGTAGCACCTGAAGGAAGAGGGCGAGGATTAGGAAAATTACTTATGGGTGAACTAATTAAGATGGCGAAAAATTGTGAGGGCTTAGAGCAAATGAAGTTAGCAGTGGTCTCTACTAATATTTCAGCCAAACAGTTATATAAGTCATTAGGCTTTGAGGTGTATGGTGTAGAACGAAATGCCCTCAAATTTAATGGACAGTATTATGATGAGGATTTGATGGTGTTACATATTTAACGGCAAAATAATCTTTTGTGGTATGTGCAAAAGATTATTTTTTATTTCCCGGAAAATAGTATTGTTGGGAAATATAAATAGTAAAGAGTCCATATTAGCGTCTATTTTGAGTGATTTAATCATTTACTATATTAGAGAACCTTTTGCTACATGAAAGGAGAGGAGGATATGCATCTTTTTATAGAGAACGTAAAAGATATAGCTTTTTTCATAATAGTGCTTTCGAGTTTTATGTATCGCAGACAACTTAAATTAACGAAATGGAAGAGAAAGCTGACGAAAGGCGAATGGCTAATGTATATGCTGATGTCCATCGCTCTTCCAATTTATTTCGTTATTTATTATGTTCAACTTTTCGGAACCTAAAAAGCATATTGGACATAGACAAAAAGTAGTTGGAGAAAACCTTTCTTCAACTGCTTATTTTATTTGTATTAGATTATGTATATTTATCCAACCTAAATATTCTAAAAATAGCTATTGAAATTCATTCTTTACGAAATTATAATGATAATGATTATCATTATCGATTATATAATTTTTTGATAGGAGGAAAATCAATTGAATTCTGTTAAATTATTAAGTTTTAGAAAGATGGTCATGTTTTTACTGTTACTATTCGCATTGGTGCTAGTCGGATGCGGAAATAAGGAATCTAAGGAAGCTTCTAATACGGATGATAACAATACGACGCAAGAAGCTAGTGCTGACAATAGCAGCACTGAAGAACATAGTAGTCGAGAAGTCACACATTCATTAGGAACGACAACAATCGAAGGCATCCCTACAAAGATTGTGACGCTTTACCAAGGTGCGACAGATGTGGCGGTGGCAATGGGTATAAAACCTGTAGGGGTTGTAGAATCTTGGGCAGATACGCCATATTATGATTATTTACAAAAAGACCTAGAAGGTGTTCCTCTATTAGGGGAGGAAACACAGCCTAACCTTGAAGAGATTGCTAAGCTTCAACCGGATTTAATTATTGCTTCGAAAAATCGACATGAGGAAATTTATGAACAATTATCGCAAATTGCACCGACTGTTGTGCATCAAGATGTATTTGACTTTAAAGGCACAATTAATTTAATCGGAGAAGCGGCTCATAAAGAAGATAAAGCAAAAGAATTGCTTGAAAAATGGGAAAGTCGTATAGCTGATTTCCAAACGAAAATTAAAGATAAGTTAGGCGATAAATGGCCAATTAGCGCTTCGGTTGTCAATTTTAGAGCTGACCATGCACGTGTTTATCCGGCAGGTTATGCTGGTGAAATTTTAACAGAGCTTGGCTTTAAAGGGCCGAAAAATATTACAGAAAATCCACTGCCTATCGTCCTAAGGTTTACGGATAAAGAAAGTATTCCGCAAATGGATGCGGATGTTATCTATATGTTCTATATCGATGATGAAGCGACGAATAAGACAATGGAAGAATGGACAAGCCATCCATTATGGAAAGAGCTTGAAGCTGTGAAAAACAACCAAGTATACCGTGTTGAAGAGGTATACTGGAATTTTGCAGGTGGTATTTTAAGTGCACATATTATGTTGGATGATATTTATGACAGATTTGAGCTAGAAAAATAAGCGACTGTTCATACATTAGCAAGGAATGGCGGACAGTCATTTCCGATAAATCAAATGGGGGCTCAGCGTATGAGTCCCTTCATTTCTAACAGCTACTTCCTCCAAGGTTAGTGGCAGCAGTTTGAAAAGAACTAGAAATATGGATAAGAAAGTAGGAGTGCAATGCAAAATTTGCTTACCAGTACCTCAATGAAAAGAAGTGTATTGATTATTTGTTGTGTGTTGCTGATCATAGCATTTATTTTAAGTGTAGCTCTTGGTCAAACGTCTATTCCGTTTCAATTAGTGTACGATGCCTTTTTCAATTATGATGCATCCAATTCAGAACATGTTATTATTCGAACATCTCGTTTTACAAGAGCTGTCGTTGCTACTGTAGTTGGAGCTAGTTTGGCTATAGCAGGGGCTCTCATGCGGGCTTTGACGAGAAATCCTTTAGCCGCTCCAGATATTTTAGGCGTTAACGCAGGCGCATTATTTTTTATTGTATGTGCCATTACCTTTTTTTCCATGGATTCGCTTAGTCATTATATGTGGGTGGCCTTTTTAGGAGCTGGTATTGCGGGAGTGCTCGTTTTTTTCCTAGGTTCATTAGGAAGAGATGGTCTTACACCTATTAAAATAGTGCTTGCTGGTGCAGCCATTTCGGCATTGTTTATATCTTTTACACAAGGTTTATTAGTGATCGATGAGCAAGGCATACAAAGCGTATTGTTTTGGCTAGCGGGTTCTGTTTCAGGTCGAAATCTTGATATGTTGTTGCCTGTACTACCGTTCATTGTACTAGGTGGTAGCTTTGCCTTTTTTATGGGCAGGTCCATCAATATTTTGCAGTCAGGTGATGATATTGCAAAGGGTTTAGGCCAACGTACCATTTTAACGAAAGTCGTTATGGGTATAATTGTTATCTTACTTGCTGGCGGATCTGTCGCAGTTGCTGGTTCTATCGGGTTTATCGGCTTAATTGTTCCACATATGGCAATGGGTTTAGTGGGCACAGACTACAGATGGATTATACCGTTTAGCGCAGTAATTGGTTCAACCTTACTATTGTTAGCAGATATTGCAGCTCGCTTTGTTATTATGCCTTTAGAAATGCCGATTGGTGTTATGACAGCCTTTATTGGTGCACCCTTCTTCATTTATATAGCACGAAGGGGGTTAGCGAGAAATGCATAATTATATAACGGTTCGTACAAAATCGGATAAAGTATCGTTTCAACTATCTAAGAAAGTAGCGATGATGATTATTCTTCTTTGTATTTTGCTATGTGGCATGATAATGCTTGCTCTTTCAGTAGGTAGTGATTTTATTTCTCCTGTGACGGTCGTAAAAGAATTGTTTGGCTATGGTACGGGTGAATATTTATTTACAATTCAAACATTGCGTCTTCCAAGAGTTTTACTCGCGGCATTAGTAGGCATGGCGCTTGCTGTATCGGGATTAATATTACAGGGCATTATTAGAAACCCTTTAGCGGCGCCAGATATTATTGGTGTAACTAGCGGCGCATCAGTAGGTGCACTACTTTTTCTTGCTTATGCAACTGTGAGTATTCATTTTTTACCATTAGCAGCCATTATAGGAGCGGGTATCGTATCCACAATTATTTATCTGTTGTCTTGGAAAAAGGGCGTCACACCTATTCGTATGGTGTTAATCGGAATCGGTATTTCAGCATTTGCGAAAGGAATCGTGACCATGCTGATTGTTATGGGGGAGGAAGTTCGTACTTCAAGAGCTTATATATGGCTTACAGGTAGCTTGTATGGTGCCAATATGCAAGATGTTTATTTATTGTTACCTTGGGTTATCCTTTTAAGTTTGTTCACCTTTGTTATGGCAAGAGTGATCAATGTTAAGGAATTAGGTGATGATATTGCATTAGGGGTAGGCGTGAAGGTACAAATTTTCCGATTATTATTCCTGTTAATCAGTGTCATGTTAGCTGGCACTGCTGTAGCTTTTGTAGGGGGTATCGCATTTGTTGGATTAGTAGCTCCCCATATTAGTAGAATGCTGGTGGGACGATCGTTTGCAGCGCTTATTCCCATTTCAGCGATGGTTGGAGCCATTATCGTAATATTTGCAGATATTATAGGGCGCACAGCATTTTTACCAAAAGATTTACCCGCAGGTGTGTTTACAGCAGCAATTGGTGCCCCATTTTTTATTTACTTACTGTTCCGTACAAGAAATCAATGACGGTATGACAGCGCAATAGCGATACATAAGGCGCTAAACAGGTTCTTATTTAATTGTACAAAATGAGAAAGTAGGTGTATCTATTTTGAATCATATATTAGAAGCGGATGCATTAACAGTAAACTATGGTAATGCCAATATTCTAGAAGATTTACATTTACAAGTACCAAAAGGGAAAATTACGGTTTTAGTAGGTGCGAATGGTTGTGGTAAATCAACATTGTTACGGACATTTGCCCGCTTAATAAAACCGAAGGACGGCCATGTATTATTGGAAGGGGAAAAAATACGAGATTTATCGACAAAATCAGTTGCCAAACGGTTAGCAATACTGCCGCAGGGACCGATAGCACCTGAAGGATTAACCGTTTTACAACTAGTTAAACAAGGCAGGTATCCACACCAAAGTTGGATGAAGCAATGGTCTACTGAGGATGAACAAATCGTTAACGACGCATTAGAAGCGACGCAGATGACGCCATTTGCAAATAGCCCCGTCAATGCATTGTCGGGCGGACAGCGACAGCGCGCTTGGATTGCGATGACATTAGCACAAAAAACAGATTTGATTTTATTAGACGAGCCAACTACTTATTTAGATATGGCGCACCAAGTAGAAATTTTAGATTTATTATTCGATTTAAATAGTAGGGAAAATCGGACTGTCGTCATGGTTTTGCATGATTTAAATTTGGCCTGTCGTTATGCGCACCATATTGTCGCCGTGCGCGATAAAAAAATTTACGCACAAGGAAAACCAGAAGAGATTGTGACGATTGATTTGGTAAGGGATGTATTTGGGATGGGTTGCACAATTATGAATGATCCTTTATTTGGCACACCTTTATGTGTACCGCATGGAAAGGGGATCAAGTGTTGTCTTAGAGCCTGAGCAGGAGGGATTTTTATGTTAAATGTACAACAAAATAGACGATTAACACCCTCAGAAGTAGCGATTTTGACAGAGAATTACCGCTTTACGGAAACGAATTTGCCACCTTCTCCTTTTTCAATCGATTCAAAGGGTTTACTTTGTGGTGAGCAATGCCGTCTATACTTACAAACGATTTCACCTATTTTTAATTCCACTTCTTTACTGGCTACTGCTTCTTTGTTTGGCAAGCGCTATTGTGTTTGTACGATGGCGGCACCGCTATATGCGATGTCAATGCTACAGAAGGGGTTGGATGTGTCGATTGACAATGCACGTGTGGAGTCAAGCTACCAAGAAGATTTATGGCTTCCGCGCATAGGTTTAGTCGATGCACAAGTATTTTTGCCAATAAGTAACAGAGCAAAATGGCGAGATCAAATACTTCATTACATCTTTGCTGAAAATATCGCTAAAGTTTGGATGGCTCTATCTGCTACTGCTAAAGTTTCGAAAGCTGTTTTATGGGAACACGCGGCTATGTATTTGCATTGGTTTTATGAAACCCAATTTCGACAAGGAGCAAGTGAACGTGAAATAGCCTATTTAGAAGAAGATTATCATTACATTATGTCAGAAGCATCAGGTGAGATTTTTGGTGAACGTAAAAATCCGTTTACACGCTACAATACCCAAAAGGTCAAGACGAACAGAACTGACGAGCCGATTAGGCTACGGAAGACCTGCTGTTATTATTATTTAACCTCTGAAGAAGAACATGATTATTGTATATCATGCCCCAAAATGACAACGTAACGTTAACAATGTATGTGCGGTGGATGCTAACAAACAGTAACAACTTTGCCCTTCTAGAAAATTCAACAATTGATGCACATTGATGTTTTAGGATAGCAAATTACCTTAGTAGAAGCGGATGGTGTTCCAGGTGCGATGCCTTCTGGTAAAGGCAAAGGTACGAATCCATTGTGGAACTTGTAACTTGGCTTATTGTGATTGGGTACATTCCAACATTAAGTTGCATAGGATAATTTTATAATGTGTGAGAGGATTGAGAAAATGTACTATGTTCCTTATTATGTAAATGCGCCAATGTATAGCTACGGCAATCAGCCTAATCACTTACCTGCTTCTCAAGCGGTAGTACTTCCTAATCAAGCTGGCTACGGTCATAATAATCAAATGACTACCGATTTTGGACAACAACCTTTTGTTGTAAATATGGCGCAGGCAGCTAAGCTCAATAATACTTACCGCACTGCTATTTGGACAGGAAACCATTTGCAAATTACATTAATGAGTTTGAATGTGGGAGAGGATATAGGGTTAGAAGTGCATCCACATGTGGATCAGCTTTTATATATTGAACAAGGGCAAGGGGTTACGCAAATGGGTAGCACTAAAGAGAATTTAAACTTTAGTCGAAATGTTTATGATGATTACGCTATCGTCATACCTGCTGGCACATGGCATAATGTAACGAATACAGGGAATAGCCCGTTAAAGCTGTTTTCTATTTATGCACCTCCTAACCATCCTTTCGGTACGATTCATATGACGAAAGCAGATGCCCAAGAGGGCTACGGTCATTAGCGTTTCAATTTTTATACTGGCAGAGCTGTGATGTATTGCAGCTCTGCTTTTTGCATGCAAGAAAAAATACTTGTTAGCAGAGTGATTGACGTCATGAAAAATAACGTGTTATAATTATCTCGAATTCAAGATATATTAATTCGAGATAAAACAAAGTCTTTGTGAAGTCGTTTGAAGTTATGCAAAATTAGAAAATCTAGACATATGAAAAGAAATTACGAAGGAGATAGTCACGATGAGAAAACATACAGAAGGTATTCATCACATTACAGCGATAGTGGGGCATCCACAAGAGAATGTTGATTTTTATGCAGGTGTATTAGGTTTACGTTTAGTAAAACAAACAGTCAATTTTGACGACCCTGGCACATATCATCTTTATTTTGGTAATAATGCAGGGCAACCGGGTACAATTATTACGTTTTTCCCTTGGGCAAACGCATATCAAGGACGTATCGGTGATGGGCAAGTAGGCGTAACAACATATGTTGTTCCTGAGGGGGCATTGCCTTTTTGGATTAATCGTTTTGCGAAATTTTCTATACCATTCAAAAAAGCTGAACGTTTTGGTGAGCAAGTTGTTCAATTGGATGATCCACATGGACTTCATATTGAATTAGTTGCACGCCCACAAGGTGAATTAAATCATTGGACATTTGGTGATGTAACACCAGAGGTTGCCATTAAAGGCTTTGGTGGGGCAACACTTTATTCAAGTCGTCCACAAGAAACAGAAAATGTATTAACAGAAGTGATGGGGCTTAAAAAAATAGCAACTGAAGGCGAATATACTCGCTTTGCATCAAGTGCTGATATTGGAAATATTATTGATTTAAAAACTGTACCTGGCATACGTGGGCAAATGGGTGTTGGAACAGTTCATCATATTGCTTGGAGAGCAAAAGATAATGCGGATCACTTAGAGTGGCAAGAGTATGTAATGAATCATGGGCAACATGTGACAGAGGTGAAAGATCGAAATTATTTTAACGCTATCTATTTCCGTGAAGCAGGTGAGATTTTATTTGAAATTGCAACAGATCCACCTGGATTTGCACATGATGAAACCGTTGATACAATGGGGAGTCAATTAATGTTACCGTTGCAATATGAACCACATCGAGAACAGTTGGAAAGAACATTAATCCCAATTAAAGTTCGTTCGATGGATTGATAAAAGGGGGAGGAATCATTTGATTTCGATTGATCCTAAACATAATACAGAGCGTGAAAACTATAAACTATTAACGGGTAGTATTATCCCTCGGCCGATTGCTTTTGTGACGACAAAGTCAGAGCAAGGTGTTGTCAATGGCGCACCGTTTAGTTATTTCAATATCGTTTCATCGAACCCGCCGATGCTTTCTTTAGCCATTCAGCGATCGGCAGGCTACTTAAAAGATACAGCTCGTCATATTCAGTATCAAGGACAGTTTGTTGTGCATATTGTAGATGAAGATAATGTAAGCCAGGTGAATGAAACAGCTGCTTCATTACCTGCTACAGAGAGTGAAGTTAAAAAAGCTAATTTTACAGTTATCGACAGTCATCGCATTGACGTTCCTGGTATTAAAGAAGCAAAGGTTCGCATGGAATGTCGCTTAATTCAGGCCATTCCTTTAAAAAATGGTGAGGAACAGACAGGCGATTTGTTTATCGGTGAAGTTGTACAATTTCATCTAGATGAGGCAATTTATCAGGAAGGGCGCATCGATTCAAAAGCTTTAAAGGCTGTTAGTAGATTGGCTGGATCGAGTTATGCAACAATTGGCGAGGCTTTTGAGATAGCACGTCCAAAATAGAAGATTAAAATGCTTCGGAATGGAGGAGCGACAAGTAGAAGACCTTCATTTCGAAGCGATTAATTACCATAGGCTGCATGCTTCACATCTGGTAGCCGCAAGTTATATTATTTCCTGACATGCCCAAGCATCAATCTCCACTTTTAATGTAGGGGCAGCAAGTGCTACTACATACAACAGTGTCATACATGGGAAGTGATCGCCAAAAAAGTCATTCATCACTTTCTTCCTTTCAGTGGCATCAAAATCTCCAACTAAGTAAAAAACCACTTTTGTTAAATCTTCAATGGTCATGCTAGCACGTTCAAGATTTTTTTGTATATTGTCGAGTGCTATTTTCAATTGAGCAATTGGTTCTTCAGGTACGGTACCATCTACTGTCATGCCTATTTGACCTGATAATGTGAGCCATTTATGTGGGCCCGTTATTTCAATTTGGTGTACATATGGTGCGACGGGTAGGTGAACTTCTTGTGGATTTCTCGAGATTCTCATTTAATCAATCCTTATCTATTGAATTTTGGCTAGACTGCTAAAATATGTACAAAAATGAACATAAAAGCGTGATTTTCATGCGATTTCTAAAAGAAGTTGCTTTGGATATAAGTGTTTATAAGGTTATAATAGAATTAAAATGCAGGCTATAACGCTGATGTAGCTTTCAATACACAATGATTAATAGTATTGTCTTTCATTTTAATTTGATAAGAGGAAAAAAACTACTTAAAATTGGATTTACTCCTTTAAATAGGGATATTTACGATGAGAAGCATTATGCTGGATTTATCCCTAAGCTCAAATAATGACATGAAAATTATCTATATTGATGACTAATATTTTGTCTACTTGCTTAATAGACTTGTATTTTGTAAGTTGACAGTTGAGGCGAAGCCGTTTTGTGGAAGGAGTGAATGCATGAGTAATTTTTTTCGAAGTAATGGATTTAAGCGTTTTATTATTCTAGTTGGAATCGCTGTTGCACTATACTTAATGCGCAGTATGATTAACCTTATTCTTCTCACATTCATTATGACCTACTTAATGAATGAGCTTTCTACTAAGGCGACGAAAGAGTTTAGAAAAATCGCGCCAATTAATGAAAAAGCGATGATTGTTGCGCTATATCTTCTACTTGTAGCAGGAATTATAGCCGTTATTTATAAGTATTTGCCGGTTGTGACCCAACAGATTACCCAGCTTTTTGATTTAATAGCAGCTTTTAATCTCAATCCAAACGATAACGAGATTGCGAGATATTTAGCGCCGACATTTGAAAAAATTGAGCTCGGTAAATATTTGGAACAAGGTGTGGACATTACCCTTAAAAATTTAACGAACATTGGTAAAGTGATTTTGCACGTTTTCATCGCACTTATTTTGAGTTTGTTTATTCTTCTTGAGAAAAAAAGAATTATTGAATTTACTGCAAAATTTAAAGATAGCAAAATTGGTCCACTTTATGATGAGTTAACGTATTTCTCTAAAATTTTTATTCGTTCTTTTGGTAAAGTAATTGAAGCGCAATTTATCATTGCTGCTGTCAATTGTGTGTTATCTGTTATTGCGCTCTCAATTATGGGCTTCCCACATTTAATTGCACTCGGAATAATGCTGTTCATTCTTGGGTTAATTCCTGTAGCCGGAGTAATTATTTCGTTAGTTCCGCTTAGCATTATTGCCTATAGTATTGGTGGTCCGATGTACATTGTCTACATTCTTATTATTGTCGTGGTGCTACATGGGATTGAGGCATATTTCTTAAATCCAAAGTTAATGTCAGCTAAAACAAATTTGCCTATTTTTTACACTTTTATCGTTATTCTCTTCTCTGAGCAATTCCTTGGCGTTTGGGGGCTTATTATCGGGATTCCGTTATTTATGTTCCTGCTCGATGTTTTAGGAGTTACGTCCTCTGACGGAGAATCTCAACAAGCGGTCACGATAAAAGAAACAAAGTAAATGAAGAAAAGGAAGCAGCGCGTAATGCGTATGCTTCCTTTTGTTTTTCTGTAAGAAGGGTTGGTTTCCGTTACGGGTTGCTCGCTTTCCGCGGGCGTGGCTTAAGCCTCCTCCTCCGCTCCGCTACGTGCGGGGTCTTAAGGCTCACGCTTTCCCGCAGGAGTCGAGCGAACCTTCACTCTAATCAACTGATTTACTTAGAGCAGCTTACGGCGTGCCCACGGAAAGCGTAGTGGATTTTCCCGAATTAGGAGCCAATTATCTATGCAAAGTGCCAGGCACTCAAACAATTGTTTAAGTTAATTGGAGCGGAGGGTGGCGACTCCTGCGGGAACGCACAGAACGTAAGACGTAACAGACCGCGCGTAGCGAGGGTTACGGCTTACGTGTGTGCCCGCGGAAAGCGCCGCCCGCAGCGGAAATTAACTTTCATCAATGTTTGTGCGAACAATTAATTTGCATAAACCGCACGTGGTTTGCTTTTGATATAAAAGAAAATCAGCAAGGCGGTAATGCCTTCAGCAACGGGGAAAGTCCACCAAATGGCCTGTGCGCCTAGTAATTTAGGTAGCAATAAAAGCGCTGGAATAAATAAGATAATACTACGTAGTAACATAATGGTTGTTGCAAGACGAATCTTTTCAATCGATTGGAAAAATTCTGCAAGCACCATGTTCATTCCTAAAAAAACATAGCCAATCGCAAATTGGACAAAACCTTGCGTTGCCATATTATGAATGGCTAATTCACTTTCACCGAATAAATCCATTAATGGAGAAGGGAATAGCATCGCAATAATCGCAATGCTTAAGCCAAGAATAAGAGCGGTTGCTAAGCCTATTTTCAATAGCTCTATTAATCGCTTTGTTAATCTGGCGCCATGGTGGTAGCTGACTAAAGGTTGGAGTGCCATACCAATGCCTAAAAACACGGTTAATAATACCGTATGAATATAGTTAACCATTGCATAGGCCGTCACGCCGTTTGCGCCTAAATAGTGCAGAAATGACACATTATATAAAATGACGATAATCGCCATGGAAGCTTCTACAATAAAGCTAGGTAAACCAATGGCAAATATTTTCTTTAAATCGGATAAGCTAAAGAACGTAGAAACAAACTTTAATTCAGATTGCTTTCGGAAGAAATGGAGACATAGCACCGACATGCCAATAATTGTAGAGAGGGCTGTCGCTAACGCACAACCTTTTACACCGTAATGGAGCATGAAAATAAATACGTAGTTTAATATTATATTTAAAATGGATGTTGTGATTAAACCCATCATTGCAAGCTTTGGATTTCCATCATTGCGGATAAAAATACTTAATAAGTTTTCAATTGTGTAAAAGACACCAAATAATAAAATGACATGCAAGTATTCTTGCACATAAGGATAAGTCACATCACTTGCCCCAAAAATATAGGCGATATCCTTTAAGTTTAATAAAAGAATTAACACTAAAGTTAAAACGACTGCAAGCATCGTGGCAAACGCGAGTGTAAAAAGCTGATGTGCTCGTTTTTTATTGCCTTCCCCAAGCGAAATGGAGTACAATGTGGCGCCCCCCATACCAATCCACAAAGAAATGGATAACAAAATGGAGAATATCGGCACAGCTATATTAACACCTGCCAGCGCAGTAGGACCAACCCCATGACTGACAAAAATACCATCGACTAAAATATTGACAGACATCAATAGCATACCAATCATCGCTGGGAATAAGTACGATAAAAACAATGGCTTTAACGGTCTTGTTTCGATGGGATTAATGGTGGTCATGAACAAGCACCTCTCTTACCATCACCTTTTCGCCCTTTTCATCCAGTTCACCATTAAAGGCGAATCCAAACTTTTGATAGAGCTGAATGGCTACTTCATTGTTATCATAGACACTTAAAAATATTTTTTGGCAATTGTATTTTGCAGTTAAAAAATCAATCAATTGCTGTAAAAAATACTTCCCAAGCCCTTGATGCTGATAACGCTCATCGATGAAATAGCGATCTAACCAAACGCGTTGTGTGTCATCCTCGTGTGGAAACACACCGTACATTGCAAAGCCTACTGCATTCCCTTCCTTATACAGGCCAACAGGAATAAAGTGCTGATCGATTTCCGCTTCATCTAGGCATTGCTGCGTCGTTTCAATAAAGTCCTGCTGATAATCAGCGATGTGTAATGCTAATACTTCTTCTTTGTTTAAAGCTGTGATGTCACGTATTTCCGTGAACATAATGTCAAAACCTTTCTTAATTTATTGTGAATAGTTACAATCTAAAGTATATAGTTACTATATAGTCAAGGAAGGAAACTTAAAATGCTTAATAAAAACGTAAAATATTTTACAACAGGGGAATTTGCTAAGCTTTGTAAGGTTAATAAACAAACCCTTATTTACTATGACCAAATTGGTTTGTTATCACCAATTATGAAAGATAGTAAAGACTACCGTTACTATTCCATCGCGCAATACGATTTTTTTAGCGTGATTGAATTATTAAAGACGGTCGGTATGTCTTTAAAAGAAATTCAAAAGTATATGGCAAATAAATCACCAGAAAATTTTTTAGACTTGATGCATCAGCAAAAGGAGCTAGTTGCAAAAAAACGACAAGAGCTTGAAATGATTGAAAGTATTATTGAGGTAAAAATCGATACAACAGAGGAAGCACTGCAAATAGATTTTGACAGCATTACAATCGGGCATTACCCTGAGGAAACATTATATTTAAGCAGAAATATTGAAGATTCTACAGAAGAACAGTTTGTAAAAGCAGTCTCGGATTTTATCGATGAATTGGATCGCTCACAACTGGATACGGGCTACCCGATTGGGGGCATTACGAAAAGGGAGCAAGTTTTAGCCGGTAACTATGATAATTATTGCTACTTATATATGGAGCAGCCACATCCGCAAGAAGGGCATCCATATTTTAAGGCAATCGAAGGAGATTTTATTATAGGCTACCATACCGGATTATCCACAACACTCGGACAAACGTATGAACGACTATTTAAAGTCATGGCTGAAAATGGCTACGAGCTAGGGCAATACGCATATGAAGAATACATTTATGATGCAGTTATCAAAAATCGCGAGGAAGACTATATAACGAAAATTATGATGGAAGTAGTCAAAAAGGCAAAATAGCTTAAAAAGAATCTACGCCATTGCAGTCCGCAATGTAGGTAGATTCTTGATGTTTTATTTGTAATGATAGGCGCTAGCTCTTGGATTTTTGCGCTGGATTTTATTAAACCAGGCTTGATCTTTTTCTTCTTGCTGTAAGGTGTTCACAATGGATGAGGAACAGTTAACACAGATTTTTGCCTGTGTAAGTTTACCGCATCGCTCACAGGGTGCGCCTAGATTAGGGAAGATGGATGTTTTTAATTTTCCTGTCTTCACCCATTTATAAAGTAAATCAGATGAAATGCCTGTTAAAGCAACAATTTCATCATTCGTTAAGTGACGATTGTTTTTCCGTAGTAAAAAATGATGTAACTCTGAAAAGATATCTTCTTCTCGTGCATCGATTTTTTTTCCGAACAGCAGCATATGTATCCTCTCCCTTCTCAACTATTTACTAATTTCATGTTTATTTTCAGCGACATTGTGAGGTTGTTCGTCATATTTATAGTTTTCCCAACGAGTACGTGCTAATTTGCGATATTTATTTGAAACACTACGATCTGCAATTAAGCGTGAGAAGCCTTTTTTCGCTTCTACAATATCACCGAGGCGAAGACTTAATTCAGCATGTAAGTATTGAATACGTTCGCTGCCCTCTTGATTGGAAGCGAAAGATTTACTGTAAAAATCTCTTGCGGCTTGTAAATAGTGAATTTCCGCTTCACTTTCATTTTTTAAACGATATAACCAAGCTATTTTCAGTGCGATATTCGCCATTAAAAGCGCTTCTTCCATGGAGGCTTTTGCGACGAGATAGGCTAGTTTATAGCTAACAATGGCATCATCAATCGTCCGTTCCTGGCAGATGTTCATTGGCTTTTGGAGTTCTTTAATATACAGTTCGTCAATTAGTAACATAAAAGGTCCGTATGTTCGTGTCATGGATTTATGGTAGGCATATCCGCAATGCGGGCAGACAGCAACTTCATACAGCAGTGGATTTAACCCTTCATAAACAGGCATAAAATCAGATTGCTCTTCGATTACTTTAAAACGATTCGGACGAACCTTATAGGTTGTATATTGTTTTTTACAAAATTTACAATCCACATTACTTTCGTAGTAGTAAATATTAAAACCCATATGAACCAACTCCTCTGCATCGAGTTTTTAACATTTCTTTAGTTCTATTTAAATAGTGAGAACACTCGTTCAATATATGTAATGGATTATTTACTATGTTAGCAATTCTATGTTTTTTGGTATATGCCTTATCGTGATGAAAGTAATATCTTTATGTACGTTAAATATTTGCTTAAATATACTGACAATAGTATTTATCGGTGGTTTATAAGTAAAAGTTAAATGATTTTGTGTACTTTGTTAAATAACTTCTGACATACCTAGAAGGCTCTTTTTAAGAAAATTTATAAGTAGGTTTATTATAATACATGTAGGATATTTTTACTATTCAATAATATGCGGGTACATGAAGGAAATTTTATACTTTATCAAGTACAATAAAAAGCGGTAATACCTATATTTTCCTAAAAGGGGCGTATAATTTAATGGACTGTAAAATAGTATTTTTTGATGTGGATGGCACGCTCATTAACTATGAGGATGGTTGTATTGAAAGCACTACTAAAAATGCGTTACACATACTTAAAAATAAAGGAATTCGCTTAGTAGCTGCAACAGGGAGGCCACTCTCCATGTGTCACTCCTTGCAGGAATTAGGTATAGAAACGTTTATTACGGCAAATGGTGCTTATGTTCAGCATAAAGACAACACTATTTATGCAAGTCCCATCGCACAAGAAATTGTACAAAGCGTTAAAGCATATGCTGATGACAATCATCATAGTTTGTCCTTTTTCACAGATCAATTATCCATGAATGGCGTGCATCAACCTAAAACACTACAGGCAATGAAAGAGACATTATCTTTAGTTGAATATCCTCCAATAGATGACAATATTTTAAATAAACAAGTTTATTTAATGTGTTTATATGTAAATAGTCAGGACGAACAGAAGTACATGAAACAATTTCCTCATTTAAAGTTTGAACGCTGGCATCCAATGATTACAAATGTTTTGCAAGTGGAAGTTTCAAAGTCCATTGCGGTGCAAGCAGTACTTCAGTATTTTAAGCTAAGGCCTGAAGAGGCACTTGCTTTTGGGGATGGAGAAAATGATATTGAGATGTTTAAAAAAGTTGGATATGGAATAGCAATGGGCAATGGCAGTATGGCATTACAAAACATAGCTGACATGATTACGATGAAATCTACTGAAGATGGCATTGATTATGCATTGCGCAAGCTACAGTTGATTTAGAGCAAGGCAGGCTAAAATGAAGGGGTAAAAGAGATAGGTGGATACGAAAACGGGAATAATAGTAAATAACTGAATTTAGCAAAAACGGTGCTGTGAAGATTGTGCATTATTACTATACATGTAATAATGATTAAATCTATGCAAAAATGATTATAGAATAAATGGACTTTAAGATGCTTATGTTAATGTAAGAACGAATAGAAAAATTTAGGCTTTAGGTGGGGTAGATTATGGTGCATCACGTACAATCTCTAATTGAACATTACGGGTATTTTGGCATTATACTTATACTAGTTGGAGGGATTGTCGGGTTACCACTTCCTGACGAAATTTTTTTAACTTACATAGGGTATTGTGTTTATCGAGAAAATTTAGAGCATATTCCTACATTAATAAGTGCTGCTGTGGGCGCAGCAGGGGGAATCACGCTTAGCTATTACATAGGCTATCGCTTCGGTTTACCGTTATTAGAAAAGTATGGACCGAAAATTCATATAACCGCCCAAAAAATTGATTTCACGAGGAAATTATTTAAGAAAATAGGGCCTGTACTATTACTAATTGGCTTCTTTATTCCCGGTATTCGTCATATAACCGCCTATATTGCCGCTATTAACAACTATCCATATAGAAAATTTGCTGTTTACGCCTACGCTGGTGCTATCATATGGACATTTACTTTCATTACGTTAGGAATTGCATTAGGTAATAAATGGCGTTTTGTTGGCATCTATTTATCTCAATATAGTCTTTATGTAGTATTATTGTTTATAGTTATAATGGTGATCGTTTACTTTGTCTTTAAAAAAAGAAATACGATGAAATAAAAGGTCTGCTTCATTTGTCTAGACGGACATTGGAGCAGACCTTATTGTTTTAAGGCAAAATCGCAAATGAACGCACTGGGAATCCAGATGCTTTTTCAGGCTTTGCTACAATATTGAAAATGACCGCTCCTTTTGCTGGCAGCTTATCTAAGTTGGTCATTAATTCAATTTGATATGTATCCTGATCTAATACAAAGTATTCACCATCTAACTTGCCATTTTTGCGGAAATCAGCCGCTGAATCAGTGTCAAATGTTTCGTGACCGATAGCACTTATTTTCCGTTCCGTAAATAAAAACTGTAACGCTTCTAATCCCCAACCTGGAATATGGTTATGACCATCTTTGTCTTTATTACTGAACAATTCCTTGTCAGGCCAACGTTTACTCCAATCCGTCCGCAGTGCAACAAATGTCCCTGCTTCAATTTCTCCATGTTCCGCTTCGAAATCTAAAATATCTTGTACAGTTAACGTGAAGTCATGGTTCGATTCAGCTTCCTTGGATTTATCAATAACGATAAGCGGAAGGACAAGTTCTTTTAATGCTAATTCGTCTAAATAGCGTGTACCTGCAACGAAATGGATAGGTGGGTCGATATGTGTGCCATATTGTCCGGGAAACGTAAATTGTTGCGCAAAAAAGCCATCATCGTGAGAAAATAACGTTTCAAATTTTGCATCCTCAAACATAAAGAAATGTGGTGAGTTAGGGCCGAATGTGTGTGTTAAGTCGATCCATTGCTTTGATTTTAATAGTTGTAATGTTTGTAAAAGTTCATTTGTCATGATAAATCCCTGCTTTCTTTATTATGAGTGGTGAATCGATACCATCATGAAATACGAACATCATAAACGACAGGCGGACGCTTTCCGTGAGCACCGAGCTGCTTCCTTCGCTACGCTTGCTTCTCACGCTGGAGTCGTCGCCGCTCTATTAAGTTCGTGATTTTATGATGAAATTCATTCTAGTTTAAAAACAAAAAAGAGCCCTACTTGTAGAAGAGGACTCTAATGCTACTGAAGTCAGTCTTCTCATCTTTTTGCGAATATCGCCCATTGGAATTAGCACCATGCCTAAAGACTGGTTGCTGAGACTTCATAGGGCCAATCCCTCCATCTCTCTTGATAAGAAAAATATAAATTTTCAGAAATATTAATATCAAATACTTTAGCATAATTTAAAATAGTTTACAAGTTCTATAGGAGTGCATGGTTATAAAAATTGCAATACAGGAGATTCACCCATATTAAACGAGGCATAAGTCTATTTGATATGTATAAATTTAGTCGTACATATCAAATGATATAAAAAAACAGCAAATTACTACAAAGTTTTAAAAAACAAATAATTCAGATAATATATTTATTTTGAATTATTTTCAATTGGATAGTTAAATAACACTGATTTATAGCTTGATTATTGAAATATTTTGTGTGATTATTTAGAATTATTTTAAATAGATTTGAGGGGGTGTGATACGATGGCACAACAGATTCTATGTGAAGTCAATAACTGCACGTATTGGGGCTCAGGAAACAAATGTACTGCAGAGGCTATTTACGTTGTTAGTCAAAACGGTCAGCGTGCATCCAATAGTGAAGAAACAGGATGCAAAACGTTTACACCTGAAGAGCATTAATAACGATAGAGCCGAGGCACAAGAAGTGTTAGATTGATGACAATCAATCTAACACTTTTTTGCTTTGGCATTAATACTGAATGTTCTAGTATAACCAATATAGTTTTCAAGTTCTGTAGAAGGCTCTTTTCCATTACCAATACAATATGATGGCTATACTACAGCACCCACCTTCTTTTAAGACAATGCGAATATTGTCTGGTGTATACTTTGCTTCAAATTTCGTCGTCACACCGGCAGAGGAAATGAGTTTTTCGACTTCATCTTGCTTGGAAAGCTGGGCAGCATTTTTAAGATCATGTGCAAATTGATCGGACCCTTCAATTTTCTCTGTTAGTAATTGAGCTTGTTGCATAATGGACTGGATTTGCTTAGCTGACGTCTTAAACTTCAGTGTATTAATGGGCGGGTACTGATTAGGGTTTGTAGGAGATGTAGGCATCGCAAGCTGTCTAGGGAAATGATATGGTGAAGGGGGATTAGCATTGCTCCAATTTGGATATTGGTTTGTATAAGCGTAATACGGATAAGGATTGTAATACAGCGAAATTCCTCCCATCTATAAGCTACTATCTTAATGTATCTTATGTAGCGGTGTATGGTTTTGTGTTGAGGGGACTGTTCTAGATTTTACATGTTACAATTAATGTAAATATTGAACGAGGAGTAGATATTAGCGTGGTCCTAACAAAAAACGATGCAACTATTTTAGAAATGGCTGAAATGAGGATGTTTGAATCGAGACTAACAGCAATTAAGGAGCTGCAGGATAATGCAATGGGTGTTGCCATTAGTCAATTTGATAATGCGTATGCATTCTCCGTCAAGCAAATTCCTGGCCCTTCTTATAATGTAGTCAAGGGAGATTGGTGTAGCTCAGAACAAAAGATAGAGGATATTTTATGTTTTTATAAAGATAGAGGCATATCAGCTCGATTTGATTTAGCTCCTCACTATGTAAATGCTTTATCATTGGAAAAATTACATAAAGCAGGCTTTTATCAAAGTGATTTTCACGCAACGTTGTGCTGTGATTTAAATGGAAAAAAGGAAGTAGAATTAAAAAATAGTGCGATTAATATTCGACCTTTGAGAGGGAATGAATTTGATTTATATGCAAAAATTTATGTTGAAGGCTTTGGTATGCCTGCTTCCCTAGCAGCAAGTGTTGCGGCAAATAATAAAGTTTTACATGATAAAAAAGGTTGGTCATTCTATATCGCTTCTATGCAAAATGAACAGGTGGGCATAGGCTCTTTATTTATAAATGATGGCAGGGCAATCCTTGCAGCATCTGCTGTTATGCCTGTAGCACGTAACCAAGGTATTCATCAAGCATTAATTAATAATCGTATAAATGAAGCCATTAGACAAAAGTGTCATGTCATTGTAGGTCACGCTAAGTTTGGCTCGATAAGTCAAAATAATATGGAGCGCTGTGGATTAACAATGGCCTATACAAAAAGTATTTGGACGGAAGTGCAATAGTAATAAGCAAAAAAAGGATATAGCACAGTAAAGAGGGAATATGTAAATAAAGACTGTAGAAAAGGGGGAGATGGGATGAATCGTTTAAATTTAGTTACATTAGGTGTGAAAAATATCGTGGAATCACTAGCATTTTACCGCGAAGGGCTTGGCTTCGAGGTAGTGGTCTATGGGGATGAATCCAATCCAGATGTAATCTTTTTCAATAATGGTGGTACAAAAATTTCGCTATTTCCAATAGAGCGACTAGTCAAGGACATAAATGAAGCGAATCCACCAACAGTAGGCACTGGCTTTACTGGCATCACGCTCGCTTATAATGGGAAGACAAAGGAAGAAGTGGATGACATATTTTTGTTAGCTAAAAAAGCAGGAGCCAATATTGTAAAGGAGCCTGAAACAGTGTTTTGGGGAGGCTATAGCGGCTATTTCCAAGACCCGAACGGCTTTTATTGGGAAGTTGCACATGGCGATATGTGGGAATTTGATGAAAATGACATGTTAATTATTAAGTAATAGATTATAGGCATGCTTTGATAAAGTTACGGTCAAAGCATGTTCTTTATAGGGGAGTTGGTAGAGTGAAACCGTTTTGGGAGCAAGATTACTTAGCAGATACTCATTACGCTTTTGGTAACCCGAGTGAGGAAGTCGTTGAATGGGCTAAAAAATTACCAGCAGGTGCATGCATTTTAGATATAGGATGTGGTGATGGCAGGCATGCAGTGTATTTAGCCCAGCTTGGATTTGAGGTAGAAGCCGTCGATATTTCAGAGGCAGGCATTGCAAAAATTAATCGATACAAAGCATTGCACCAATTACATAACTTACAAGCAGTTGTTCAAGATATTACGACATATGAGTTTAAGAATTTCTACGATTGTATTATTTCACATGGCTTATTTCACTTTTTAGAACGTCAAGATTGGCAGCGCATTATTCAGGAAATGCAATACTATACAAAGGTAGATGGCATTAATATGATTACCGTATTTACAGACGAAGTAGCTATTCCAGAAGATTTAGCACCATTTGTGAAAGGGATATGTAAAGAAGGTGAGATCAAAGATTTATATCAGCAGTGGTCGATTGCCTATTATCGTTCTTATCAATTTGAAGATCAGCATGAACATAATATTCAACATTGTCACGCAGCGAATAAATTAGTGGCTATAAAAAGAGCATTATAACAAAGCTTCTATTTCTTCTAGTGGTTATTTTAGGGCTTGTTTCTTATAGGAAGTATTGAAATCCTCGATTTTGTTAAGGCTAACAAAAGAGGAGGTGTGATACGATGGCACAACAGATTTTATGTGAAGTCAATAACTGCACGTATTGGGGCTCTGGAAACAAATGTACTGCAGAAGCTATTTACGTTGTTAGTCAAAAAGGTCAGCAGGCATCCAATAGTGAAGAAACAGATTGCAAAACATTTACACCTGAAGAGCATTAATGACGGTAGAAGCCGAGGCACAAGAGAAAAAGTGTTAGATTGACGACAATCAATCTAACACTTTTTTGCTATGTCGTGAATGTTCGGGAACGGTGGATGTTTCCTAATGTCGTAATTGGTACATATCTATTTTATCTTTCTTAAACAACAGGGCATGTGCATTTTTTACTTTTTCCTCGACATAATCTATTGAATAATTTCCAAATGCGTCTGTTAAATCACCGATTGCTCTGGCTAAATTATCAATGACCGGAATTAATGTTTCGAGCTCATTCAGTTCTTTCCCTGCGTTCATCTCATCCATAATTTCATGAGCAAGATGTTGAATTGTCCGAAGGCGTTTGTTTTCCGCTTGCATCATATCCTCCTCTAAGATCATCTTTTACACTGACTAAATATATGATGATTATTTATCATTCATGAGCAATTCATAAAAAGGTAAAATAAGGTATGTATTTGTAAAAGGGAGGATAGCCAAATGAAGAGGATTTATGTTATTAGACATTGCGAAGCACAAGGGCAATCTTTACATGCATCTTTAACGGAAAAAGGGCTTAAGCAGGCGGAGCGTTTAGCACAATTTTTTCATGCGATGCCAATCGATCGCATCATTTCGAGTCCATATTTACGTGCCATTCAATCAATAGAACCATTAAGTAAAAGCACAAATCAAAAAATTGAGATAGATAAACGGCTTGCAGAACGCATATTAAGCACAGACAATTTACCCGATTGGTTTGAAAAACTAAAAGGCACTTTTACTGATTTAGATTTGAAGTATACAGGTGGGGAGTCAAGTCAAGAGGCAATGACACGCGTCAAAAATGTAGTAAAAGAAGTGATTGAAGGACAAGCGGAACATAGCGTTATTGTCAGTCATGGCAACCTAATCGCTTTACTGATGAAGAGCTATCAGCAAGATATTGACTTTCCTTTTTGGCAACAGATAAGTAATCCGGATGTTTATCAAATAAGCTATATGGATAATGAAGTGGTGATTGAACGCATTTGGGACGCACAATAATAGGAGAAAAAGCCGGACTACATTCCAGTGAATGAAGTCTGGCTTTGTTTTATTAATATTGAAAGGTAACACGAACAGCAGCGCTAATGGTTATCTGCCCTTGTTCAATAGGTGTTGTGATTGTCGAGTCGGCCATTGCCATCGATTTGTAGAGTACAGGACCATTTTCGTTTTCTTCCACAATTTCTAACGGTTGTGGATGTAAAGCTAAATGCATCGTTTGTGCGATTGTGTTAGCTTTCATTTGTGCATTATGAAGTGCCAAGCTAAGGGCTTGCTGGTAGTAAACATCGGCATGATCTATTTTGAATTGGATAGAAGAAATACGGTTGGCCCCATTTTCTACAGCCGTATCAATAACGTTCCCTACAAGATTTATATCTGGTACTTTAACCGTAATGGCATTTGTCACTTCATAGCCTGTAAACACCTGTTTTCCTTCTACATAATTATAGATCGGCGCAATCGTATAGGCAGCCGTTTGAATATTTTCCCTTGGAATGGTTAGTGCCAAGATGGATTGTATAACACGATTCATCGTACTAGCATTTTCTTGTTGCGCTTGTTGCACATTTTTCCCTTGTGTCGTCACTTCTATTTGAAGTTGGACATAGCTTGCTTGCGCGACTACTTTTCCATTTCCGGTTACGGTCATCATTCGCGATGGATGGTGTGTTTGCGGCTGGGCATGTGCGTAATACATTTGAATTCCACCTCCCGACTGGCACGAGCATGTTTTAAATCATTTTTAACAATGCTTCTACGCCAGTCATTCCTGCGAATATCCCTAGTTGCTCGGCTTCAAAAGTAACGGATTCTAATGGGGCTGTTAATAGCTCATCGATCGTTTTGACGCCAACCGCTCGACCAGCAACAATTTTTCTATCTAATAAACGGCTATTTAAAAGACCGATATCTAATGCACCACACATAATGTAGCCCGTATCATTAGAAATCGTTAGTAAGGTCGTTTTCGGTAAATGCACAACTACAGCAGTGAAAAAATGACCTTTAATCATAATAGGCTCAATTGTTACCATGAACATCACTCCTTTTCTCTCTATACATATGGCAATAGATAAAAAGGTGTTCGGTATTTCTACTAAAAATTGTTTGAGTGCCTGGCACTCAAACAATTTTGCGTTCTAAAGCGTAAAAATCCACTGCGCTTTCCGCTTAGCACGACGTAAGCCGCTGCAACCCTCGCAGTCGCGCGGCTTGTTGCGTCTTACGTTACGTGCGTTCTGAGCAGGAGTTCACGTAGATTCATCACTTGATACTTGTTGAATTGTGCGGAAATTGTATGTGTGCCTGGCACTCTAAAATTGATTATTTTTTAACATAATAATTTGCGTCGCATAAGTAAAATCAGGCAGTCGTATAGAAGTATAATTCAGTGGCTTTCGTAAATAGTAAGATGAGCTGTAATATGCAATAAAACATGGGAGGTGATACTGTGATACGTAAAAATGTATTGTTTTTGACGGCTTGCTTTTTATTCATTTCGATAGGTTTTACAGAGATGAGTACCTCTGCAGAAAAAGGGCGAAGTGAATATGAGGAGACTGGTGAAGTTGTGTGGGATATTAATACAAAAGATAAAATTGTTGCGTTAACTTTTGATGATGGCCCACATCCTAAATACACTTCCATGATCCTCGATGTATTAGCTAAGTATGAAGCAAAGGGTACCTTTTTTATTATTGGTCAAAATGCAGAAAAGTATCCAGATGTTGTTTCGCGGACTTATAATGAGGGACATGAATTAGCCAACCATACTTACACTCACCCGTTTAAAGTTTCCATCCCTAAATTACAGGAGGAACTACAGCAGACAAACCAAATGATTACAAACATTACTGGTTATGCGCCTGTATTATTTCGACCTGTTGGCGGCAATTACAACGAAAAGATGATTAATACCGCTGTAAAAAATGGTTATAAGGTGGTCATGTGGTCTTGGCATCAAGACACACAAGATTGGAAAGAACCGGGCACGAGTAAAATCGTGCAGAAGGTACTTGGTGGAACAAAACCAGGGGATGTCATTTTATTTCATGATGGAGGCGGCAACCGCACACAAACAATTAAGGCCCTAGAAGAAATTATCCCAACCTTAAAAAAACAGGGCTATACATTTGTAACAGTATCGGAATTAATCGAACGAAAACAGCAACAAGAGAAAATTCAATAAAAAATAAGCCATTTCACAATAATGAAATGGCTTATTTTTCTCTATATAGAAACGGATATTCTAGGTATTTATCGATTAGAAAAATAATATAGGTGCTAATGCAATACCTGCAATTGCGCCAAATGCAAAACCAATGCCAAGTCCAGCGCCAAATCCTGGTCTAAAGCCCCAACCCCAAAAACCTAAGCCATATCCTCTATATTGTCTATCAGGCAGAATCCATACCTGGTCTCTATCCACTCTAGTTATTTCTCCAACATGAACATTGCCAGATTTATCAGTAATTCTTACACGTTTACCGTGATATTTACAGCAAAGATTATAACAATCAGCTGGATTCACAAAAATCTCCTCCTTTTTACGTTCTTACAAGTTAATATATGCCGTTACATACATTTATCACTAGCCGATTGTCTATTGGTAACATAAGCTATCGCAAGGGGGTGCATGGATGTCGGTCATATCAACTGATGATTGGCTACATGAGTTCAAGACTAGTCAAAAATTAACGCGTAGTAGAGATGTTGAAGAGTTACAATGCACAATGCTTTGTAGCCGATTACTAGAACATTTTAAAGGTGGAACGCCACAACTAATACAGTATGAATTACAGCAACAGGGGCTTTTTCGAGCACATGAACACATCAATATGAAGATTTTACAGGAGCGACAAAGTTGGGAAATTGTCCAGGAGGAATTTCTCTATTTAAAGAATAAATGGAGCGGTCCTGATATACCAATTTATATATTTCCTCTAACACAAGAACAAAAACGAACGAATAAAAATGGCGTTGCCTATCCAGATGCATTATTTTTGCTGATAGGAGAGCTTGAAAGGCAGGAGCTTAAAGCATTATTTGCACATGAGTACAATCATGTTTGCCGATTACAATACTTAAACAAATCGTTAAAGGAAGTGACGCTACTAGATTCATTAATTTTGGAGGGCTTAGCGGAATGTGCCGTCGAGGAGCTTTACGGTGCTCAATGGTTAGCACCTTGGTTGAGCAATTATTCTTTAGCAAAAATGTTAGCCATATGGCAGTCCTATTTTTTGCCCAACTTGAATGTTAAAGGCTTAGACAATCATGTTGAATTTTTATATGGTGGCAAGCTTCCTCCGTGGATCGGCTATTGTATCGGCTATGAAATTGTCAAGACTTATAGACAACAGCATTCATCTCATCAGCTTCTTAAAAAAAGCTCTAAAAACATACTTAAGGGCTCTGCTTTCCCACTATAAAAACCAGTTGTCGATGCTGCATTGACAACTGGTTTTTTTCATTAGATTGAAATGATATCTAGGGCTATAGCGATGCCTAGTAAAACAATACTTAACCCCCACATCCAAAAGAAAGAATATCTTAAATGTTTCCCCATTTCTAAGCCTGATAAGCCTAAAGCTAACCAGACAGCAGGTGCAAGTGGTGACACAAATGTACCTACAATATTACCGATAATCATAGCGTAAGCAGTTGATAGTGAGTCGATATCGAAAGATAAGCCAATCTGTTCAACTACAGGAAATAAGGCAAAATAATAAGCATCCGTACTTAGTAACAGATCAAATGGTACGCCTAAAATGCCGATGATGATGTGTAAATAGGATGATAGTGCTGACGGTAAAATATGTACGGCATTATTAGCAATCGCCGTTAACATCCCTGTACCATTGAGGATACCTAAAAATAAGCCAGCGGCTATAATAATGGATGCCATCGTTAAAGCGCTCGGGGCATGTGTTCGCACGCGTTCCATTTGTTCTTTAGGTGTACGATAGTTAATTGGCAGGGCGACAGCAACACCGATTAAAAAGGCTAATGCTGCAGGGACAATACCGGCAACTAATATCCCGATTACCACTATCGTTATTAGCGCATTGACCCATAATAATTTTGGGCGGCGTAAAGCGATGTCAACTTCTGATGACACAACACCTTGTGTGATAGAATGCGCATCTTGCGTAAAATCTAGTGTGCCATATTGTTTTAAAATCCGTTTCTTTTCTCGAAAACCTAAGTACAGTGCCAACGCTAACATTAGAACAACGCCAATCATTTGAATAATGATTAATGGATACCATAATTCAGTAACATCTATCTCCAATACTGAAGCCACGCGACCTAAAGGACCACCCCAAGGTACCATGTTGATTACTGCTGCAGCTCCTGCGATTAATAAAAGCAATAAGTACGGATTCATGCGTAACCGTAAATATAAAGGCAATAATGCAGGAATGGTAATTAAAAACGTAGAGGCACCAGAGCCATCTAGCTGAGCCACAACAGCAATTAGCACTGTGATCACAGCAACGACAACAATATTCCCTTTTGAAAGCGCAATCATTTTATTGATCAATGGCTCAAATAGTCCAACATCCTGCATAATGCCAAAGAAAATAATAGCAAAGATAAACATTACCGCTACGTTCATTACAGAGCTTAGCCCTGAACTAAAAAACTCCCCCAATTCACTGACATTAAAACCAGCAATGAATGCTGCTATTATTGGAGGAATAACCATTGCGACAAGCGGTGAGACACGGCCACTTATGAGTAGCGCAACAATAATCATAATAGTAAAAAAGCCAATAATACTTAGACTCAAAAAAGCCCCTCCCTTTTATTGAGTATTCCGACTATTAAAAGGTAGCATGGTACTAAAAGGAAGGGAATAATACGATCATATGTTATATAACTGACATTCTATTTATTTTGTTCATAAGTTCCATCATAAATATATTTTCGTTCAGGTCTGCCGATCGTGCCGTAAATAGGTTTTATGTACAAAAAGTGTTCGCTAACGAGGTATTCCAAATAGCGACGAGCGGTTGAACGGCTAGAACCAATTAACTCACTTAATTGTGAAGCTGTCAGCTCTTGGAACTGTTGGCTTTCAAAAATACGTTTTACAATTTGTAATGTATGCAAATCGATGCCTTTGACGTGGCTATCTTCAGGCATAGTCGATTCAAAATAAAATAGGCAATCAAGATCCTGTTGTGTGACGTTTGGGCGGTTTTGAAATAATAGTGATTCATTCAAATATTTTTTAAACGCTTGGTGCAGTCGTTGTTGCTCAAACGGTTTAATTAAGTAATCTACTATGCCTAAATCTACTACGTCTTTTATTAAGCTTCTTTCTGTTGCAGCAGAAATGACAATGATTTTAATGGCAGGATAGTGAAGACGTATATGGCGAACTAATGAGCTGCCTTCAACATCAGGAATATACAAATCCGTTAAAATGATTGCCGGTAAGCTAGTGGATTGTTGTAGTTTTTCGATGGCTTCTTGACCTGTACGCAAACTTTCTGTAACGATAAAACCGCTTATCGTCTGTACATAATCTGCGTGAATGTTTGCTACTCTAAAGTCATCCTCGATAATCCATACACGTGTTGTCATACTAAATGACCTCCTTTGGAACAATAATTAAGAAACAGGCTCCAGATAAATCACCACAATCGATTAACAACTCACCATTAACCTTGTCGAGCGCTTTTTTGCTTATTGTTAAACCGTATCCACGATCTAAGCCTTGTTTTGTTGAAACACCTTGTGAAAAAATAGCATCATACATATTGGGGTCAATACCTGGACCATTATCTTGAATCTCCAATAAGTAATGATTTTTATAGTCATTGATGGAAAGTTGAATTACTTTATCAGCGGTTGACCAATTTTTCAATGCTTCAATCGCGTTTTGAAGAACATTACCAAGTGCTGTTAAAATAGCATCTTCCTGCTGCTTCGATAATTCAATAGATGCTGAAATATCCTTTAGTTCCAGCTTAATGCCTAATTCAGCTGCTTCGGCTATTTTTCCTTGAATTAATGCTCGTAGTAGAGGGGGTGTTACAGCACTGTTTAAAAAAGCTTGATTTTTAAGTTGTATGTTGCGCTCTTCTTGAATAAATGCAATGGCTTCTTTGTATTGTTTAGAAAAGAGCAAACCTAAAATAATATGTAGCTTATTAGCAAATTCATGTGTATAAGCTCGTTGCATATTGGCGTATTGTTTTACTTGTTTTAACTCATCAATAATTTTTTGTAAATCTACTTTTTTTCTAAATGTATAGAGTGAACCAATTTTCTTTTTCTTTTCAACTAATGGCGCTTTATTTAAGATAATAATATGTTCATCGAGAGATAGTTCTAGGTGATGAATATGTTCTTCGGCAATAATTTTAGGGCTGAAAATATGCTCGATTTTTTTACCCATCCATGCTGAAATAGGTTGATTGTGCGTAGCATCTAGCATATCGTAGGCACTTTTATTGATCGTTGTAATGTAGTTTAAATGGTCAACAGCTAGTATCCCTTCCTCAGTCGTTTCTAAAATGACCTTGTTTTGTTGGTATAACTTTGCGATATGAATAGGTTCCATATTAAATAATAATTTTTTAATATAAAGAGATATACTAATAGCGCCTAGTATCCCGATTAAGAGAATCATCATTGTGTATTGTAGCCATTTGTATAGATGACTCTGGATGGTTGTATCAATATGTGCTGTTAGAAAGCCGACCGAAACAACGCCGATAATGGAATCGTCTAAAATAATAGGAGCTTTCCCTCGAATAGATTCTCCTAATGACCCCATTGTTTTCGAAATATAGGCTTGTCTATCAAGTAATGCGGCGTCATTGTCACCGCCAACCATTTGAAGTCCAATTTTATTTACGCAAGGATGTGAGTAACGCACACCTTCCGCATTGCCAACAACAATAAAAGCTGCGTTAATGTCCTGTCTTAACGGCTCAACAATTTGCTGAATCGTTTCACTTGGCTGTTCGTGTGCGAAGGCAGCAATGATTTCTTCCATCGATGCGATTGTTTTGGCAATATTTAATGCTTCCACGCCTATTTGTCTTTCTGTCGTATCTCGGATATGTTGTTGCAAAAGATACATAAACAGTCCACAGATGACAAGAATTAGAATAGTCATTAAAAAAATCATTTTAACTGTTAGAGACTGGAACAAACTTTTCATAATTCACCTCTATATAGTTAGCGTTATTTTTTCTTCGATTGCTTCTAAATTCACGTAAAAGAGCGTATCGGAAATAGTCTATCATAAATATTTATCATATATAGTAACTTACATGAGAGGAGAGATAGCCATGTCTGATGAAGTGAGAAATATTCTGCCTCCTGTAATCGATGCATCAACAAAGGTGCTGATCGTCGGCTCGATGCCAGGAAAGTTATCATTAGAGAAGCAACAATATTATGGCAATCCGCGCAATCATTTCTGGTCGATTATTGGGCATATTTTAAAGCAAGAGATTCCTTTAAATTATGAGCAGCGCATAGCGTTGTTAAAGAAAAATCATATCGGTCTGTGGGATACAATTGAATCGTGTGAGCGTAAGGGTAGTTTAGATGCCGCCATCCGAAATGAAATTCCGAATGATTTCCGAACGCTCTTTCACCATTTTCCAAATATTGAACTTGTGCTCTTTAATGGCGGTAAGGCATTTGAAGTGTTTAAAAAGCATATTGGCTTTGCAGTATTAGATGGACGTGATTATTACAAGATGCCTTCAACTAGCCCGATCCCTGGCAAAAATATTAAATCTTTTGATGAAAAGCTAGAGGATTGGCGAGTAATGCAATCCTATTTAGCATAAGGAAACTTTAACGTTATTTGACAAGTAGGCAATGGCTCAACCGGCTTTCGCCCCTTTACATATATTGAATTATGTAAAAGGGGGAGTATGTATTGAATAACTATCCAAATAGTGATTTCGGGGGAAACTTTAGACTGCCTGGCCCACCTAATTTTAATTTTCCACCAAATATGGGACAGCCGCCTAACTTCGGCCCACCGCCAAATATAGGTCAACCACCTAACTTTGGCCCACCGCCAAATATAGGACAGCCGCCTAACTTCGGCCCACCGCCAAATATGGGACAGCCGCCTAACTTTGGCCCACCGCCAAATATGGGACAGCCGCCTAACTTCGGCCCACCGCCAAATATGGGACAGCCGCCTAACTTTGGCCCACCACCAAATATGGGTCAACCACCTGCTGGCCAAATGCCAATGAGTGCACCACCAAGTTTTTCGCCAGCTATGCCTGCTTGGCACGGTGGCTCAAACGGTATTCAAAGATGCTTATTTAGGAATACGTTTATATGGACGACAAGCGGCAGAAGTTTTTGGTTTTTCCCGACGGTTATCGGGAGGGAATTTATTGCAGGATTCCGCTGGAGTAATCGATCTGGCTGGCGTTTCAGTACAATTATGCGCGAAAACATTCTTGCATTCGAATGTTTTAGATAAAGCGTCTTATTTCGAGGGATTCGTCGATGGTATACGATGAATCCTTTGTTATTTTAGTCGACATTGTTCCGATGACAAAAAAATGATTATTAAAAAATTCTGTTTTTCTGCATTTAATGTTACAATTACTGTAACTAAAGATGAAGGGACGATGGGTGGCTAATGATTAACTAATCTTATTTTGTGCACATGAAATGTATATTTCAATGAATCAAAAATAGGATTAGTCTGCCCATTTTCCATAAAGTGCAATGATAATAGGCGAAGTGCCTGCTATTGTTAAACACATACTCAAAATGCCATTCAAATGGTTCTTTCATTGGGCTTTTTTAGGTATGATATTTTCGCGACTAATCCTTCCAAAATAATTGGAGGGATTTTTTTGTCCCTCTATATCGAGAGGAATGGATAACTATGAGAGAACTAATAAAAATACAAAATGTCCACTATGAAGTGAATGACACAGTTATTTTTGACAATGTGACAGCTACGGTAAAACAAGGTGAAGTCATTGGTATTATCGGGAAAAATGGCGCGGGGAAATCGACATTATTACAGCTAATTCAAGGCATACTAACACCTACAGCAGGACAGCTCATGCCGTTACAGCAGATTAAAATAGCTTATGTAGAACAAGAGCAAGCAACAATCGATAATTGGGAAGTCAGTGCGGAGGAAGCGGATCTACTCGCTAAATGGCATGTGCCAAATACCGAGTTTACAGCTTTAAGTGGTGGTGAAAAGCTGAAAAGACGACTAGCAACAGGCTTTTCGCAACATGCACAGTTATTATTGTTGGATGAACCGACCAATCACTTAGATGAATTAAGTACTGCACTGCTGATTGCTCAAATTAAAAAATATGAAGGTACGATTATTGTAGTATCCCATGACCGTTATTTTTTAGATGAAGTTGCTACGAAAATATGGTCACTGGAAGACAGCAAACTGTTAGAGCATAGTGGAAACTACACAAGTTATATGGTGGCAAGAGAGCAACAAAGATTAGCTCAGCAACGTGCCTATGATAAACAGCAAAAAAACGTTGAACGGATTGAAGCACAGATGAATGAACTTTCGTCTTGGTCGCATAAGGCGCATGCGCAATCGACGAAGCAAGAGGGTGTGAAGGAGTATTATCGAGTAAAGGCGAAAAAAATGGATGCACAAGTAAAATCAAAGAAAAAACGTTTGGAAAAGGAACTAGCAAAAAATAAAGTGGAGCAACTTAAGCAAGAAGAGGAAGTCCGCTTTTCTGTAGAGACAAACAAGCGGGTAGGTAAACGATTTTTAGAGTGTAAGCATGTAACAAAATCGTTTGAGCAACGTCTGTTATTTAAAGAGCTCACGATGACGATTAAATTCGGTGAAAAGATTGCCATTACAGGTCCAAATGGTAGTGGGAAAACTACTTTATTAAAGGTGCTAATCGGGCAAGAAAAAGCGGATGGGGAGATATGGATTTCACCCGCTGCTACTATCGGCTATTTAACACAGGACGTCTTTGATTTGCCGCTTGAGCTTACGCCTGCGCAATACTTTTACAGGGAGACTTTTGAGGAAAGAGGTCAAGTCCGCAATGTGATGAAACATTTAGGGTTTACGGCGAACCATTGGACAGCACCTATTGGCAATATGAGTATGGGAGAACGTGTGAAATGTAAGCTGATGGCTTATATATTAGAAGAAAAAAATGTGCTCATTTTAGATGAGCCAACAAACCATCTTGATTTACCATCAAGAGAACAATTGGAGAAAACATTAGAACTGTATACAGGTACTTTGCTCGTTGTATCCCATGATCGTTATTTTTTAGAAAAAACAACGAACAGCGTGTGGGAGCTGAAAAACCAAGGCATTGAGAAAAAATGGAGAGATAGCGCACCGCCACAAGTTGATGATACAAGTGCACTGCGCTTAAAGCTTGAAAATGAAAGACAAGAAATACTCGGCAAACTTAGCTTTTTAACGGCAAAAGATAAAGATTACGCCATGCTCGATCGTAAATTTAACGACTTGACGAAGCAAATTAATGAACTCCGCTAGATGGACGTTTAACAGAGAGAAGAATGGGGAAAATAAATTAGATTCAGCACAAGACTAGCACAAGCAATAGCGCTAAAACGTCAGTAGCAAATAGAGAGGTGTCTTAATGAAAAAATTACTTTTTACAAGTGTACTAATGGTTAGTATGCTTGCCGCATGTTCTGAAAAAGATACGAATACAGTTGAACAAGAACATCCACAACAAGAACAGCAAGGTACTGAAAACCAAGAGGGTGCTTCTGGAACAAAACAGGAAGACACAGTTTCTTCAGTAACACAGGCAGAAGCATTGAAAACGATAAAAGAGCAGCTAGGAACAGACTTAGCGATCGATTTACCAAATAATCTTCCATTAACAAAAGGGGCTTTTTTAACAGCAACGACTACAGCAACAGATAAACAGGCTGAAATACTATTTTTAGAAAGTAAAGACTATATACCTGTCAATGATGTAAAGCTAAAAGATGCTTCAGCAGCCACTCCGATTGCCAAGCTTACTGTAAAGTTATATGACAGTATAGATGAGGCAAGCAAACAAATTGCTTATGAAGACTATAGTAAAAACGGCGGGCAACAAGTAGCACTTGGACACAATCTTACTGGTTATCAGGATGCTGGAGCTGGTTCGTTATGGACTGGGTGGAATGAAGGCAGATGGGCATTAGCTACGCGTACCCGAACTGAGAATTCAGCCGCTGGGGTAGACTTAGCAAAACAAGCAGTGGAATATTTAGAATCTCATACGCTGCCGATTCCACATGAAAACGGTCTAGTGCATTTAGACGTTGAACAATCAGGAAACTTGATCGTCTGGCAGGACGGCAAGCTTGTTTATACACTTGATTCGATAAAAGACCCGATGCAAGCATTAGCCATTGCTGCTACTTTTAATCAATAAGGAAAATAGAAATTCCCTGAGAGGCAATTCACTCAGGGAATTTTTTATGTTTAGAAGTGTGTAATCAGCCAACCACTTTGCCCTGCATTCTATTGGAAATAAGCTAGCCTTTTTACTTATTAAAAATTGCTCTAAATAATCGACTCACACCTTCTTGGATGTCCTCTTTTTTTAAATGCCCAAATCCTAAAATAATACGATTGTTATGATTGCCTTTCATAATGGCATGTTCTTCTACTGGATATACTTTCACACCAAACTGTTCAATTTGCTCTAGCATCGCATTGGAGAAGTCGATATTTTGTAGTTCTACTATAAGGTGCAGACCTGTGGAATAGCCTAAAATCTTTATTTTATTTGAAAAGGTTGTTTGTAAACAATCGATTAGGAAATCTCTATGGTTCCTATAATATTTCTTCATTTTTGCTATATGTCGTTCTAAGTAGCCCTCTTTAATAAAACGAGCAAGAATTAACTGATCTATCGAAGGTGTATGTAAATCTGAAAACCATTTCAGCTGACGGCATTTATCAACAAGTTCTATTGGGAGAACTAAATAGCCAATTCGTAATGCGGGCGAGAGGATTTTACTGAAAGATCCTACGTAAAGAACACGATGGGGGTCTAATCCTTGTAGTGAACTGACGGGAGGACCTTCATACCTAAATTCACTATCATAATCATCCTCGACCAAATAACATTCTTTGTACCTTGCATAATTGATTAAGTGAATTCTACGTTGGATTGGTAAAGTACCCCCTAATGGAAACTGATGAGAAGGGGTAATAAAGACGAATTTTGGCTGTTGATCTTGAGGTAATAAGGATGTTTGCATACCAGATTGATCAACAGGTATTGAATGAATTGTAGCCCCCGAAGATTTAAATATCGTTTGAATATCATTTGTAATAGGGTCTTCCATAATAGCTGTGTCATTTGCAGATAAAAGTAATCTAGCGACAATTGTTAATGCTTGTGTAGCACCGGATGTTATGACAATTTGGTTAGGATGACAGTCTACCCCCCTTGTTCGTAATAAATAATTGGCTAATACCTCCCTTAATTCGTATCGGCCTTCGGGTAGGTCGTAACCAAAATGGGTAGAATTCGTATCATGCCATATATGATGAGATAACTTCGCCCATGTTTTACGTGGAAATAAATCTAACGCGGGTATGCCTGAACGAAAATCAATTTTTTTCGGTTCTTCAATTTTTTCTTCCGTTCTTTTTTTAGAAGGTACTTTGCTAGATTGTGTTAATAATGCACCATCGACAACAAATGTACCAGAACCTTTATAAGAGACTAAAAATCCTTCCGCCACCAGTTGCTCATATGCTTCTAATATCACATTTCTAGAAACATTTAATTCAGAACAGAGTTTACGTGTGGATGCCAATCTTTCTCCACCTTGTAACGTTCCGTTTAAAATTTTTTCACGAATCTGTTGATAAACCTGTTTATTTAAAGGTATATCCAATGCTCTATTTATTGGTATCCACAGCATGTTTATCTTTCTCCTTCTTAAAATTGGTACTGTTAAAAAGTATAATAAGTGGTTCTATTTTTACCAATATTACCATGATACAGTAATTTTAAATAATGAACAGGAGATGAAAAAATGAAAAAGCCAGAACAATTAGTTATTCAAGCATTGAAATCGGCTGCTAGAAATCATCAAATGAAAGATGCATTTTTACTATCGAATGAACTTTATCCACTATTATTGAAGGCTGCAAGACGGTATGTAGCAGGGGAAGAAAGAACGGAAGCCATCGCCATTGCCAAAAATATGTCTTCTAAAGACTATCGGTTTTCACTGGAGTTTATAGGAGAAAATACTGTCCTTCTTGAGGAATGCCAAAAGGCTACAAAAGAATTCATGGCGTTAATTGAAGAATTGGGCAAAATATCTATGAAGCAAACCGTATCATTCGATTTATCACATATTGGCTTGTCTATAAACAAGGAGGTTGCCTATAACCATTTACTTCAGCTTGTTCAGCAGGCAAATAAGTATGACATTCTACTAATGGTTAGTATGGAAGAATCATCAAAGACAGACGATATTCTCACTATTTATAAAATGATAGCAGCACAGTACGATAATATCGGCATCACATTACAAGCGCACTTATACCGCACTGAGTTGGATATACAGGAACTTGTTCAATACCCAGGAAAGATACGAATTGTGAAAGGCGCATTTCAAGAGCCAAGTACTATCGCTTTTGAGAGATCAGAGGAATTGAATAGTCGCTATCTTCAATATGTGGACCTCTTAATTAAATTGAAACATCCAATTTCAATAGCTACGCATGATGAATCCATTATACAAGTGATGGAACAACGACAGTATTTCCATCAAGCAAATGTAGAAATAGAAATGCTTTATGGTATTCGACCAGATTTACTTCAAAGTTTAAAAGAGAAAGGATATAACTGTAAAGTATATTTGCCATACGGTCAAGATTGGTATTTATATTTGTGTCATCGTCTTGCGGAAAATCCAGAGAATGTATATTTAGCATTAGCGGACATATTGAGTACAGTATTAGAAGATAGTAGTGAAGGTTATTGAGGAATCGAATTATTCCTATATGCTAACTAGTTGGATGTGCTTTAATTTTAGTCGCACGTTATTATCTTTCAAGACAGCCAGCATTTTAAAGAAATGTTTCGATATGCAATGTAGTTAGCTAATATTAAATAAAAAGAGGAGGGATGGAAATGGACTATCAACATGCTTTAACGCGTTACATCGCAGCAACAAATACGCATGACTTTAACAACGTCAAAGCATTATTACATCCACAGGCGGTTTATTGGTTTACGGATCAAACATGCACAACGTTAGAAGAGATAGAGGCTTATTTTAATCATGCATGGCATGTTATAAAAGATGAGCTGTATCGTGCGACAAATGTTCAATGGCTTACGGCTGATGCCAGCTCCGCTACATGTATTTATACATACCATTACGAAGGGTATCATAATGGCCTATTTGTATCAGGTAGCGGAAGAGCAACGAATGTTTTTACTGTAGTGAATAATGAGTGGAAGCTTATTCATGAGCATTTAAGTAGCTAAAGATTCTTTATAAAATTTTTATCATAACTTGAATAAGCAGCAATGACATGATGCCAATTAGCAGTCGTTTGGCGATTTTTAAAGGCACTTTTGGCAAGACGATGAGTCCGAGCTGTGAACCAATTATAGAGCCTACCGCCATCGCGATGGCATAGTGCCATTGGATAAAGCCTGTTTGATAGAATACAAGAAATGCACCTGTACAGCTTCCGAATATGAGCACTCTCGTTAGCTGTACCGCCTTTATGTACGAGGCATGATTGCGGATGTAATATAAAATGCTGAACGTGGAAGACCCTGGACCAAAGCCACCATCATAAGCAGCAATAAGAAATGGTTGTAATAGCCCTTTGATAGTAAGGCTCTGTTGGTCTTCGGTGTGAATCGTCCAGTCGGTCTTTTTCAACGTTATGAGCAATGCAAAAAGTAGAAGAATACAGGCAATACCGTTCATTACAGCTTCAGACATAGAAGCTGTTAACAGTGCGCCACATATACCACCTATAATGGCAATGGCAATATTTTTTAGCATGGCAGTTAGGTGGAGCTCCCGATGGTGAATAAGATAAAAAACACTAGATAGCGCAGCAATACCGGAGGAAAACTTATTCGTCGCGATACTTGTTTGAATAGGAATCCCGACAAGCATCATAGCTGGCAGTGTAATAAGCCCACCCCCTCCCGCTAGTGTACCGATAAAGGAAGCGACAACACCAATAATAACGAGCGTTAGTGGAATCTTCGTGAAAATCAAAGCTAAAAAAATAACAAGCGACAACAGCACAATGAAAGTTTTTTTCATAGGTAGCCCTTAGCCATTAACTTTTTAATCTAGCTTTGCCGCATAAATGCGAGAGCTTTCTCCCCATGGATGATAGCCGGTGCCGATATGTGAAAAGCCATAGCGCTCATACAGGCCAATATGATCCGTACAAAGATAAAGCTGTGTAAACCCATGACGCTTTGCATCTTTTTTCGCTTGCTCTAATAGCAATGCGCCGTATGCATGCCCACGATGGCTTTCCTCGATATACACCGCACAAACCCAAGGATACAAATCCATCCGACTAATAAAATCATTCGTTACTAAACCAGCACAGCCTATAATTTCATCATCATTCATTAGTAAATACCACTGCGGAAGCGGCGCCTGTGCAGCAATGCAATGGGCAATGCAATCTTCATAAACCATCAGACTGTCCTCACTTGCCCACTTACTTTGAATATAACGGGTTGCCAAGTCAGCATAGCTTGGCTCCTCGCGTACAGAAATAATTTTCATACTTACACCCCTTTGAAAAATAAATATATATAGTTATTATTGTAATAAATGGAAATGTTATAAACAATAGTGGAATTAGGGGAGGCTTTTACTTTGCAGCAACAAATCTATCAATGGGGGCAGACCCAACAGACAACTTTAGTTTTTTTTCATGGTCTCGGTAGTACTGGCTTAGCATTTGGTGAATTAGCACATTATTTATCAGCATATCATATCGTATCATTTGATTTGCCAGGGCATGGCTATGCACCACCATTAACGGAAGCAACAGCATATCTTCCGTCTAATGTCATTGTAATGCTAGAAAAAATACTTACGAAGCAGTTAGGTAACAAAGAATTTTACCTTATTGGGCATTCTTTAGGTGCTGATTTGGCAATACATTATGCAGCTGCATTTCCAGCGCACATAAAAGGACTCGTTTTATTGGATGGGGGTTATTTAAGTTCACAAGATTTAGGTATGACAATAGAAACAGAGCTACAAAATATTGCTGATTTCTGCAATGATGTGAGATTCCCATCTTGGGATGCATTTTTGCAATCGGAAAAAGAGGAGCTTTCCCGCTGGTCACCACAACTCGAAGCAGCATCACGAGCACAAGTTAGAGAATTGGATGACGAAATTAGACTTGCCATTTCACCGTTTACAGGACAATCATTGATTAAAGGTCTTGATGCTGAACCCGTTAGTAGCATGCTTAGCGGTTTAAATTGTCCTATTCTATTGCTAAGCGCCACAACACCTGCTGACCTGACACATGTGCGAAATAAAAGTATTGAAGTCTTCCAAACAAAAGTAAAAAATGTTCATGTTGATCCTATTCCAAACGCGGGACATGATATTTTTCGCGATGCACCGGAGCAAGTAGCAGAAAAAATAAGAGCATGGCTTGGAAATAACAATGGAGAAGAGGCTGTCGAAGATGCACATCAGAACCGCTGCCATACACGATATCAAAGCTAAAAGTTTACAAACAGCAAGGGTTTATCGGAAAAAGTACAGGTTTTAGTAAACAATTATAATAGGAGTTTAATTTATATGAAGCAGCTACTTACAGAAAACGATTTACTAACTTTACTTGAGTCGGATACATGGATGATGGACATTTTACGCTGTGTCGAGCAACTACAATTACCTGACTGCTGGGTATGTGCCGGCTTTATTCGTTCAAAGGTGTGGGATTATTTGCATGATTTTAACGACAGAACGCCATTAGGAGATATTGATGTTATTTACTTCGATAAGCACCGTATTTCGGAACAACAAGAGAAGCACTATGAGCAGCGTTTACTAGAACTTTTACCAAATGAACCGTGGTCTGTGAAAAATCAAGCTAGAATGCATGTTGTAAACGATAGTGAGCCGTATCAATCTTCCATTGATGGCATGGCGCATTTTCCAGAAATACCGACAGCGATTGGTGTAAGACTGATACAAGGTGTACTGGAAATTGCCGCGCCTTATGGCATTTTGCCATTGCTGACGGGCAACGTTGCACCTACACCTTATTTTGATGTACATACACCATTGCATGAGGTTTATCTTAAAAGATTGGCTACTAAACAGTGGCACAATAATTGGCCGAAACTAGTATTCGTCAATTCGCTATAGCTAAAGGAGCTGACAGATTTGCATCCAGAAAAAAAGCAAATACTTATGCATTATGAAAAATCTATACAGTGGTTAGAGCGACTTTTATCTGTGACGGACAAGCAGTGGCGCTTGCCCATTCAGCAAGGGAAGTGGACAGTGGCGGAGGTAATTGGGCATTTCATTCCTTGGGATGACTTTGTTATAAACGAGCGTATGCCATTGCTATTTACAGAAGACCCATTACCTAAGGGACCGAATGTACAACAGATGAATGCAGCAGCAGCAAGTAGCAGTCGGCAGCAAAGTAAGGAGCAAATATTGCAGGCATTACTAACTCGCCGACGTTTATTATTGCGCACTCTGGATGATTTAGCAGATGACCGATGGCAACAGTCTTTCCGAATCGGAAGCTCTGAGTTGACGTTGTACAGTTATTTTTCCGGTTTAATAGCACATGATAAGCATCATTTTTTACAAGTGCAAAATGTTATAGGTGAGATGAAATGGATATGATTGATGTTTTGTGTATAAAAATTAATTGAGTAACCGTATTATCTTTGATAATGCAGTTTACTTTTGTATATAAATTCAATAATATGTATTTATAATCAAAAGGGGTGTGGTTTAGATGGGAGTTATTTTAGCAGATAGTAATCATGCACCAGTCGTGCATAATGTAATGCTTCAAGCTTTTCAAGAATATGCAACTGCAACACCACCATCCAGTGCGTTAAGTGAAACAGTTGAATCCATTGAACAGGCGTTGAATAATGACGAGCAAGCATTTATTCGTTATATAGAAGACCAGCCTGTGGCAATGGTACGATTTACGCTGAGTGAGGAGGGCATTTATTTTTTCCGATTGTCTGTAATACCTGAAATGCAAGGCCGAGGGTTGGCAAAGGCTTTAATTGTTGAACTTGAAAATTATGCGCGTGCACAGGGGAAAAGGTTTAGCGAATGTAAAGTCCGTATGAACGTGCCCCGTAATATTGAGTTATACCGTTCATTGGGGTATGTTATTACGAAAGAAACAATCGCAGAAAATCGTAATGGCTTCTCTCTTCCTATCGTCACAATGGAAAAGGAGCTATAGGGGGACTTGGATTTGAAGAAAACGATAGGCTGTTTGCACGCACACCATTCCAATATTGACTACATAGAACAGGCATTTAATAGCTTTTTGGAAATAGAGCTTGTCCACTTTGTCGATCCAGGACTAATTCAACATGTGGCAACGGCTAATGTGGATTTGTCATTTAAAGTGAAGGATCAACTGGAGTGGATCGCTAGTTGTGGTGTTGATGCAATATTAATTACCTGTACAAATTATATTGCGTTGTTAAAAGAAGATGAGCTGTCATTTTCCATACCCATTATTAAAATAGATGAACCTTTTTTTCAATCGCTTTGTGAAGTTTCGCAACCACAAATAATTCTTTTTACAAACCCCGCTACAGTCGATGGAACGATGGAGAGACTCTACCATTATGCTAAGCTACATCATAAAACGATCAATGTGCAGGCAACGGTTATAGACAATACATTTGAGCTTATTATGCAAGGGAACAAGCGAGCATATAACAATGCAATATTGCAATATTTCCGGGAAATAATGGGGGATGGCAGGTCAATTGCTGTTGCCCAGCTGTCGATGGTCGAGGCGGCGCAACAATTTGCAAAGGAATTGGATATAGAGATTACACATCCATTGCAATCGTTAGTTGAATTTGTTGTGGGATAGGGTTATCGCCAGTAAAAGTTGAGCAATCGCCACTAAAAGTAACTTAATCGCCACAAAAACCGGCTAAATCGCCACTAAATGAACTGAAATCGCCATTAAAACCAGAGCAACATAAACTTCTAAATTGGTAGTATAATGAAATTACAAATAGAAATGGGGGAGCGCTAAATGAACGATTTACGATATCCGATTGGGCAATTTCAATTTCCAGAAGTAGTGACTGCACAGCAAGTACAGAAATGGATCGATGATGTCCGTCTATTGCCAAGGCAATTAGCGGAGGCATTAAATGGGGCAAGTGAACAAGCATTAGCGAAATCCTACCGAGAGAATGGCTGGACTGTCACACAGCTCGTCCATCATCTGGCAGATAGTCATATGAACAGTTTTATTCGCTTTAAGCTTGCTTTAACCGAAGATACACCGACGATTAAGCCATACAATGAAGTGGATTGGGCAATGCTTCCGGATGCAGATATGCCGGTTGCCACTTCTTATAAGCTACTTGAAAGTTTACATGAACGTTGGGTTTATTTGCTGACAAGCTTAACGGATGAGCAATTGCAAAGGGCATTTCAACATCCAGATAACGGGTTAATGACGCTTGAAAAAGCACTAGCTATGTATGCTTGGCATGGCAAGCATCACCTTGCTCATATTCACCATGCGCTAGCAAAATAAAAACAGGCGACTTTTCCTCACGTTTGAGGGAAGTCGCCTTTTTGTGTTCAATGCATGTTTTTAAATTTATTCGATTGTAATACCAGCACTTGCTGTACCCGTAAGAACTTGAGCAACAGTTACACCAGTTGTGCTAATAGAGTACACCATTAATAGTTTATCACCAGCAGAAACCGGGATTGGTGCAAAACTGCCTGAACCGAATGCTGTAGCACCTAAAGCGATTACACCAGAAAATGCTGGAGCTAAGTTAACCGTAGCAGTCGTCGCTGTGTAAGTCGTGCTGCCAGCTGGCGCACGATATACAGTAGCAGTTACTGTTGTGGAGCCTAAAAGCGTAACAGCTAACGTAGCAGAGAATGAAGCGGATAGACCTGTAATATTACCTGCACGAGGTACTGTAAATGCTTCAGTAACTAAGCCTGATAAATCAAGTGTTTCTCCAACAAGTGTAACACCAGGAGTTGCAGTACCGAATCCAATAAGGGACGGTGTCGCGATTAGTCCAGTCACTAGAGAAGTTAACGCAACAGGTGTTACCCCAGAAGAGAATGGAATAATGGAGCCACCAGTAGCAGCAGCAGGTGGAGTGACACTGATACATGCTGCATCAACCGCTATAAATGGGCCGAAATTTGGGCAGTCCATATTACCAGATCTAGATGCGCAACCACATCCACTGTTAGACATAGGATCATTTAAGAACATGTTTACACCTCCTTTCTTCATTATTCTATTCATAGAAGAAAAGAGTTGAAGGGCTATTATCTTTATACATTAAGCTATTTTTGAAAGGATCATAAAAGAGAACAAAAGCTTGTAAAGACGTCAATATAGTCTATCGTCTACTTGAAAAAGTCTTATACCAGTTTAAAGCCATATGCAAGCAGATCATCTAACATTGTTGGACGTAAAAAAAGTCCAATATGTATTTTTAACACTTATTGGACAGGTTTTATTTAGGAATAGACTTAGCAACTAGCATATGGTTAAATTGATTTTCTCCTAAGGGTGTCAAACTAGGTCCGTCTGCGAAATAAATTGAAGAACAAAGAATTTTTTTCTTTTTTTGGTTCCTCTTCTAGTTCTTCTTTTATCGTTATATCTTCCGTTTGCTTGCTGAACTCCTCAAGAGTTGCTATTTGGGTAATACTTTCTTCTAGTACGAGTTCAATGTCTTCCCTTGCTTCTGTGATAGGAGATGGTTCTGGCAGAGTATCCTCCGTTATATGAACTGTAGATGAAGATTCAGTATTGTCCAAGTCAGTGACGAGAGAAGAAGAGGATTCAATTTTTTCCAATTCCCCCGCTATAGGAGAAGGTGGTTGTGATAGCGTCACATCATTGGCGGTTGGTGCTGTTAAACTATTCGTTTCCAATACGCTAACAGGGATTCCTTGTGTGTCCGCAGCATTTTTAAAATGAAAAGTTGGTTCTGCTGTGTTATTTCTATATAAACCGTTATAAATTTGACTTGGATGCGTATTGATGGATTGAAAATAATGTTGATTAAAATGGCGTTCTTCTTGTTTTTGTACAGGTTTATCGTTAGGAGTAAAAGGTGTTCCATTGTTCATATTAGTGGCTTTACCAGCCAAATTTTGTAGGAATTTATATGTTGGTTCAGTAGTAGGTAATGGTGACTGTCCAGCATTTTGCACTATTTCCTGTAAAAATTTCTTTGAAGGAGGGGTTATATTTTTTATTGAACTTTCATCAGCGGTCGTTGGCATATTGTCTGCTTGTTCATTACTTTCAAAGGTAGTTAATTTATTTAATATAGCTAAAATTTCATGATTCATTTCCTCAATGGCTTGATTGAGCGTTTCAATTTGAATCGAAAGTTGCTTTACTTGGCCCTCATATTCTTTAATTTGCATACTTTGTTTACCATCTAGCGTTTCAGTTAGACCTTCTAAATGGGCAATTTGTCTTTTAAGTTCCTCAAATTCATTTTTTATAAATAAGTAATCTTCGATGGAAGTACCCATTTTTAATGTAGTAAGTGTTTCTCTATAGGTATCGATTTTTTCTTTTAATTTTTCAATGTCTTGAGTGGAGTATAACTTTGAATCATCCATTGCATTTCACCCCTTTCATTCCATTAATATTTTATTAACAAACTTCTCTTTCTGTTACAAAACAATCGAATATACGTAGGGGGCAAAAAGTGTTCCTATAGTTAGATGACATGTTTGTCTGTTGAATATTTATCATGACAAATTATTTGTTAGCCCATGCACTTAACGCTAAAAAAACATATGCTACAAACGAAAGATAAAAAACTTATGGAGGTGTCAAAAGGATGCAAGATAATATGCCATCCCAGGCGCGCGAATTGATTTGTATAAATGTCGATAAGGTATATGACTGGATTGTAAAAGAAATGTCATTCGATATTTCCCCAACAGGTGCCATTACTTTCCCGGGTTTAACGCCGACGACAGTTTTAACAGGTGCAACTGTTACATGTAGAGTAACGCCAGCTGCAACAAACCCAATTGTGATTCTAAGTCGTGAGAATCGCCAATTCTCAATTGATGGATCAACAGTTTGTCTGCAACACTTAAATATTCAAAAGAATTTTATTCTGACGATTATTGTTACTTTACCTAATGGAACAATGTTCACAAGCAGTGAGATCCCAGTTTCTCGTTGTGAGCAAGTTACATTATGTGCACCTAAAGGAACTGATGTAGAAATCCTTTATACAGATTTAGATTGCTTCGTGTGCACAACAGGTACGCTTACTGCTGGTACTGGAACAATTACGTTTTCTGCGTTAACAATTACAGTAGCGGTATGTCAAAGTATTCAGTCTACATTCCCAGTGACTGTGGAATTCTTAGCAAATTACTGCGAACCAAGAGCGGATTTACCATTCTCATGTCCATCAACAGTTCGTCCGAAGCAATGTTCCGTTATTTTCCCAACGGTTTAATAATGGTCTAACCTATATACAACAGTCATAACATTAAGAGAGGATTATCCTCTCTTTTTTTTGTTTACTTCATTATATAGGCAGGAGGGCACTAATTATGAGTAATCATCAAGATGCGGTCGAACAAAGAATAAAGGACCTTAAAGAGCAAACAACGTTTTATGTGCGTGAAATAAAAAAGCTTGTGGATGAATTGAATGTTCAAAAAAATGTCAGTATCGTTAGTTATTTTACGACATCATTTAATATTTCTTACGATTCAGAACAGGAGAGCTTATGCTTGGGCTCTTATCATATCCGCAATATCGGCAATCAACCGGTAACAAATCCTTATTTGTGTATTAAACTACCTGAAGATTCCCCATTTTCCTTCTCAGGAAGATATGTGTATGAGCATTTTAGTCAAAATTTAAAAACAGCAGGTAGCTGGGAGCGAATCCATGATACGTCGAACAATACGGAATTTTGGCTTAAACCGATAGGCAAAACAACCATTGAGCCAAATGAGACGATTTCATTTACGAATTTTCAAATTAAATGGTCCCATAATTTATCATATGCTGGTACGATAACGGGTTTTACATATTGCGATGAGCTACAGGAAGGTGTCTTGGTGCTTAATCCTATTAATCTCAACGGCATTAGCGTTGTACAGGAGGGTCAAGATGAGTGAAATAGAACAACAAAAATTAGAGTTAGATTTAGAGCAGATCGTGCGTCAATGTATGAAAAATCAGCTTATGAATGGCTCAGATATACGAAAGGGGGAAGATAATAGTTTTGCTTTTCTCGAAAAAAATACGTTGCAGCTATTGCTTGGTTCCTTGTTATCAGGGGATAAAAAGGTAGCAGAACAGAAAGTAGATGTGCAGACTCGAACGAATGTTGTAAAAGAACTTGATAATTTGTTAGAGGAAAATAAAGTGCAATTCGAGGATATAATAGATTATTTGAAAAGCTTATCGTGATAGGGGGGTACTACCGTGGATAATCAAAGCATTAAAAATACTGATCCTATACAGCTTCAGCAAATGATTATATTTTTAAGAGCGGAATTAGCTAAATATAAAAATGAAATTAATAGACTAAGAGATAGCGATTATTATTCACTCGTACTTAGACTAGAGCGGGAAAATGTCCAATTGTCGAAGCGCAATAAAGAACTTTCTATGGATCGGTTGAAGTGGAAAAGGACCGTTGAAAGGAATGCAAAAGCTTATGCTGAGGAATTACAGCGCAAAGAAAATCAGCGGAAAAAGCATATATCCTCAATAGATGCATTGCTAAAGAAAATAGAGCATTTACGTGTCGATAATAAACGATTACTACAAACAAATCAGGCTACTTATGATGAGTTGGTAACGCTGAAAAGAGATTTGGTGACCCATGACAAGCGTATTTTAGAAAATCTAGAAAATCAGCTAAATACGTATACAAAAGAAACGAATGAAAAAATGACTGCGATACTTGAAGTCATTCAACATCATGCTGATAACAATGTACACGACTACTTAGTGAAAGAATTAGCAGAAAGAAACAATGAAATAACTAGACTATCCGTTGAATTAGCAACAATCAAGCGTGAAAACACGGCTTTATCGAGTGATGAAAATAGTGTCAATGCGATGGCACTTGTAGATGCTAAGATTCAAAAAATACTTGCTCAATCCATTGATTTTGAGGAGCAACTAGATATCAAAATACGTATACTTGACGACTTAGAGCAACAATTAACACAACTTGCACTAGAAATTAGTGGGGATAAATCGATATAAGCCCAGATGTTATGAGGGAAAGTGCTAGTTTGACTACCGTCAATCTAGCACTTTTTGCGATGCCGTAATTTTCAACAACAAGTAGGATTAACCGCATTTTTCATTCTTTTTTATTTTGTTTCGCGGTGTAATGTCACGCGCTTTAAACGTGGCGAATATTTTTTTAACTCTAATCTTTCGGGATTATTTCGTTTGTTTTTTGTTGTAATGTAGTTTTTATCACCTGTCTCGGTACAGGCTAATGTAATTTGAATACGCATTTTTATCGACTCCTTTTAAATCGTAATGATTACGCTTTGTATAATATTATCTTTACACTTAAATGTCAATGTTTTGCTAGACAAAATGTTTAGCATTGCATTTTCAAAAATTCTATGATTAAATTACAAATTGTAAATAGTAATCATTACGATTTGAGGAGGTTGTCATATGACGAATAAAATTCCGGTGACAGTATTAAGTGGTTATTTAGGTTCTGGTAAAACAACGATAATGAATCATGTTCTACAAAATGAGAAAAATATGCGTGTAGCCGTTATTGTCAATGATATGAGTGAAATTAATATCGATGCAGAGTTAATTGCCAATGGAAGTGGTATTTCTCGAACAGAGGAAAAATTCGTAGAACTCTCTAATGGCTGTATTTGTTGCACACTACGTGAAGATTTACTGCAAGAAGTAGAGCGTCTCGTCAAGCTAGGGAATATTGATTATATTTTAATTGAGTCGACAGGAATTAGTGAACCGATACCTGTGGCGCAAACGTTCAGTTATTTAGATGAGGAACTTGGCATTGATT